>CAZASA010000010.1:22878-25497 GCA_964487685.1 uncultured Planctomycetales bacterium | reverse complement strand
TTGTCATTCCCATTCTACTAATTGTCATTCCCATTCTACTAATTGTCATTCCCGCGTAAGCGGGAATCCATTACAAAATTTTCCTATAAAAACAACTGCGTTTCATCGTATGGCAGGCAGAACCGATCTGGTCCACCTTCATTAATAGGACATCACAATCGCAGTCATAAAAAATCTCTTTGACATGCTGAAAATGGCCTGAGGTCTCGCCTTTGACCCAATAACTTTTGCGTGAACGTGACCAATAAGAAGCCTTGCCGTTCTTTAAGGTATCGCGCAAAGAATCAATGTTCATCCAGGCCATCATCAAAACCTCACCATTCTTATAATCCTGGGCAATGGCAGGGATCAGGCCTTCGGCGTTGAATTTTAATTTTTCAAGATTGTCCTTCGTGATCTGGATCGTTTCTATTTCTGGGTTAGCACTCATCGCACATTCACTTTCTTTTGTTTTAGGTATTTTTTAACTTCAGGGATCGATATCTCACCATAATGAAACACCGACGCGGCTAATGCCGCGTCAGCGTTGGCTTCGGCAAACACCTGATAAAAATGCTCCAGGTCCCCTGCCCCGCCTGAAGCGATCACCGGGATCGTGACCGCCGCTGAAATGGCCTTGGTCAAGCCCAGGTCAAAACCATTCTTTGTCCCGTCCGCATCCATACTGGTCAATAAAATCTCTCCTGCCCCGCGCTCTTGGGCTTCCTTGGCCCAGACAACCGCGTCACGTCCGCTGGATTTCCTGCCGCCATGCGTAAAAACTTCCCAACGATTGCCGACACGCTTGGCATCAATGGCCACGACAATGCATTGGGAGCCAAACATATTCGCGGCCTGGCGTATCAATCCCGGTTCATTGACCGCGGAAGTGTTGATCGAGACCTTGTCCGCGCCGGCGTTCAATAAACTACGGATATCGCTGATATTGCTGATCCCCCCGCCAACAGTCAACGGCATAAAAACGCATTCCGCGGTTTTATTGACGACATCCAAAAAGATCTTGCGCTTTTCATGGCTGGCGTTGATGTCCAAAAAAACCAATTCATCCGCGCCTGCCTGGTCATAAGCCTTGGCACAGTCCACTGGATCGCCGGCATCTTTAAGATCAATAAAATTGATCCCCTTGACCACCCGGCCTTCCTTAACATCCAAACATGGAATGATACGTTTATTTAGCAATAGCTTCCAACGCTTTCTTAAAATCCAATTTGCCTTCGTAGATCGCCATTCCCGTAATGGCCGCGGCGACACCCTTCATCGATGCTAACTGCCGGACATCTTCGATCGTGGCAATACCACCCGAGGCAATTAAATTGATGTCCTTGACCGTATCGATCATTTTTTGGATCTGTGCAAAATTGGGGCCCGCCAGAGTCCCGTCACGGGCAATATCTGTATAGACCATCCACTTCAAACCCAATTCCTGAAATTCAAGGGCCAAATCTGTGCCCTTGATCTCGGTCTTGGCAACCCAGCCGCGTTGGGCCACAAAACCATTCGCGCAATCGAGACTAACACAAATTTTCTCGCCATATTGGTTCAGCATATCTTTTAAAAATTTACGGTCTTCAATGGCCTTGGTGCCCAAGATCACCCGGCTGATCCCGGCCTTGATCAAGGTTTCCACTGATTCTTTATTACGGATCCCACCGCCGACTTCCACTGGGACCTTGACAGTTTGCGCAATACGCGTGATCACCTCACGGTTAGCCATGACCCCGTCCTTGGCACCATCCAGATCGACCACATGCAGCCACGGGGCGCCAAATTCAACCCATCGCCGGGCCATCAAAACCGGGTCATCAGCATATTCCGTGATATCAGAAAACCTGCCCTGAAAGAGACGCACCACCTTGCCGCCTTTGATATCAATAGCTGGTAGTAGGATCATAGCTGAGCAAAGCTCCTTAGAATTTGTAATCCGCACTTCTGGCTTTTTTCCGGATGAAACTGCACGCCCCAAATATTATCACGGACAATGGATGAAACAAAGTCACTCCCATAATTCGTAGTCCCGGCGCTGATGGAAGCATCCTGGGGTTTGACATAATAGGAATGACAAAAATAAAAATTCTCGCCGCTGGCAAGGCCGTTGAACATAGGATCGCCCGCCGGCTGGGCCTTAACCTGGTTCCAACCCATATGAGGCACCTTAAGTCCGTTAAAGCGCTCCACAGAACCTTTTAAGATCTTTAAACCTTCAACAAAACCGCCCTCAGAACTTTTTTCAAATAATAATTGCAGCCCCAGGCAAATGCCTAAAAATGGTTTGCCGTCCTGGATGACCTTGCGGATAGGACCGGTCATGGCCATTTCCTGCAATTTAGCCATGGCAGGGCCCATGGCACCGACACCTGGCAAAACCACCTTATCAGCCTTTAAAATATCCCCAATGTTATGGGTCACCTGCGCCTTAGCACCCACCGCCTCAAATGCCTTGTGCACGCTACGAAGGTTTCCCATACCATAATCAATTATAGCTATCATATGCTCTACTACCTATGTCATGCCCGAATGCTTCTGTCGGGCATCTCTTCCCTTGTCATGCCCGAATGCTTAAACAACTTGTCATGCCCGAATGCTTCTGTCGGGCATCTCTTCCCTTGTCATGCCCGAATG
>CAZASA010000010.1:0-22778 GCA_964487685.1 uncultured Planctomycetales bacterium | reverse complement strand
GCTTCTGTCGGGCATCTCTTCCCTTGTCATGCCCGAATGCTTCTGTCGGGCATCTCTTCCCTTGTCATGCCCGAATGCTTCTGTCGGGCATCTATTTTAAAAACTATCGTATAAATCAACCCATTGGGGATTCATTTTATTTATCAATCTTAATTTCCAAGCCCTGTTCCATTTCTTAATTTGTTTCTCTCGTTCAATCGCACTAATAACATTACCAGTTACTTCAAAATAAACCAATTTATCTATACAATACTTTTTAGTGAATCCATCAACGAATTTTTGTTTATGCTCAAAGGTGCGTTTTACTAAATCATTAGTTATGCCGACATATAGGGTTTGATTCTTTCGATTTGTAAGAATATAGACATAATATTGCATGTTTGAGACCACCGACAAATACATTCGGGGGTGACATATAACTTAGTCAATTATCCCCTTAGTTGAAGGCACCTTACCTTCTCGACGGGAGTCTAAAGCGGTTGCCTGATCTAACGCCATACCCAATGATTTAAAAATTGTTTCTAGAACTGTATGTAAATCATCAAAATTTGGAGGATTTTGAATCGTAACAATAATATTTGCTCCTAAATTCTTAGCAAAAGATTCTAAAAAATGTTTTAAATATTCAAAAGTATACCCATTTTCATCTCTTAATGGAACTCTTATAAGAGTTGAATCTCCATAAGAAATCTTGAAATGTCCCCGACCACTGATATCAACAACTGTATGCCCTAATGTATCTTCCATTGGCGCAAAAGCTGATCCAAAACGTTTAATTCCTAAATTATTATCCCCTAGTGCTTTTTTAAAAGCCTTTCCTAATGCTATACCAATATCCTCATTAGTATGATGAATATCAATGTGAGTATCTCCAATAACCTCGAGTTCCAAATCAAAATGTCCATGAAATGCAAACAACTCAAGCATATGACTTAAAAGTCCGATGGGTGTTTTGATTTTTGTCTTTCCAGTTCCGTCTATAATGATGGAACCCTCGATTTGAGTTTCATTCGATTTACGTTGAATTGGTGATTTGCGTTGCATTTTTTTCTCCAGTATTAGATCCCCGACAGAAACATTCGGGGATGACCTGTTTCACAGGTCATTTAAACCTTACATTCACTGATTCCGTGTGTTTGACCATGCCTTCTAAATTTGCCACCTTTTCTAAAGGTTGGCGGATCTTTTCCAGGGCCTTTTTGCTATAAGCGATCACGTGGCTGGTCTTGGTGAAACTCGATAACGACAGTCCCGAGAAAAACCTGGCCGTGCCCATGGTCGGCAAGACGTGGCTGGGGCCTGCGGCATAATCACCCAAGGCCGTGGGGCTGTATGGCCCTAAAAATATCGCTCCGGCATGCTTGATCTCTTTGGCAATGCTAAGCGCATTATTGGTGACGATCTGCAAATGTTCAGGGGCAAGCCGGTTGGCGATCTCAACGGCTTCATCGGTATTCTTACAATAAATGCAATACCCATTAGCCACGCGCTTGCGCACGTCCTTAATTAATTGTTTAGATGTGCTCAATAAGATCGACAAGCCGCCCACATGCTCCATCTGGGCTTCCAAGTCTGCTACCACAAAATCCGTATTACTGTAACGATTGGCAATGACCACGAGTTCTGTCGGTCCTGCCATCATATCAATATCTACATAGCCGAACAGTTGACGTTTGGCTTCCGTGACGTACAAATTGCCAGGTCCCACGATCTTGTCCACCTTGGGGATCGTTTTGGTGCCAAGGGCCAAGGCCGCAATTGCCTGGGCGCCGCCCACTTTATAAATTTCGCTCACCTTCAATAAATTCGCCACCGCCAGGATATAGGGATTGACATTACCTTCACTGTCCGGCGGGGTCACAATGACCACACGCTCAACACCGGCAATGATCGCCGGGACCGCCGTCATATACACGGATGACATCAAGGGCGCTGTCCCCGCCGGGATATAAATACCGACAGAATCCAAGGGCCGCACGACTTCCTTAAGCATGATCCCATCATAGCCCTTGACCTTGCAGGGTTTATGGAGCTGTTTTTTATAATAGGATGAAACATTATTGATAATCGTCTTTAAATGCCCCACGAATTCAGGGGTGATGTCCTGGAAAGCCCCGGAGATCTCGCTTTCAGCCACACTTAGCTGGCGGGCCGTTAATTTGACCCCGTCAAAACGCCGGGTGTATTTGAGCACGGCATCGTCCCCGTTTAAGCGTATATCATCAATGATGACACGGACCTTTTCTTCAATATATTTTCTGCGTGCCAGCCTGCTTCGGTTATAAAGCTTGTCAATGTTCATGCCTGTCTGCTTGATAAGTTTCATATTTAGATCACTCCCTTGATTATGTCACGGGCCTGGGCCAAAGCGCCTTCCAATTTTTGCGGGTGCTTACTGCCGGCCTGGGCCAAATTAGGCCTTCCGCCGCCGCTGCCTTCCAATAACGGTGTTATCCGTCCCATTAATTCATTGGCCTTGATCCCGCGCGCCACCAGGTCATCAGTCACCGATAATATGACCGACGCATCCTGAGGCCCTTTGGTACCCAGGATAAAAATCCCCGAACTTACTTTTTGCTTAAGCAGGTCCGAAAGTTTACGCAAAAGTTCAATGTCAATTTCATCCAAGATGCGGATGATCAGATTGGATCCTTTGATCTGCTCGCCGGATTTGATGATCTCATCCACGGATGACCTAAGTTCTTCAAAATAAATTTTCTGTTTGGCTTTTGCTTCCAGCTTAAGGCGCTGTGTTTCTTCAATGGCCGCTAATTCATCCTGCTTCTTTTTTAGTAATTCATCCACCTTCGGCCTACCGGTCACCGCTTCCACGCGGCGTATCCCCTGGGCAACGGACCCCTCTGAAACGATCTTCATCGCCTGGATATCAGACGTATTGGAAACATGCGTTCCACCGCAAAACTCCTTGGAATAATCCCCGATAGAAATGACCCTCACGGTCTGTCCGTATTTTTCAGCAAAGAACGCCAAGGCGCCTTTTTTCTTGGCTTCTTCCAGGGCCAAAACCTCGGTGGTCACCGCATCAGCACGGCGGATGAATTCCTCGACCCTGTTCTCGATCTTGGCGATCTCATCCGGCTTGACCCCTTTAGGATGTGTGAAGTCAAAACGGAAACGCTCATTATCCACCAAGGAACCTTGCTGTTTGATATGCGCCCCTAAAGTCTCGCGTAAAGCCGCCTGCAATAAATGTGTCGCCGTATGATTGCGCATAATTGCCCTGCGCCTCGGTTCATCAACTTGCGCCTGTACCTTATCCCCAGTCTTAACACTTCCCTCTTCGACAGTTCCGGTGTGGATATAAATATCATTGGTCTTTTGCGTATCGGTTATACGCACCCTAAATATCCTGTCATCCCCAAACGAAGACAAAAACTTGTCATCCCCGAACGAAGACAATACTTTGTCATCCCCGAACGAAGACAATACTTTGTCATCCCCGAATGTTTTAGTCGGGGATCCATTTAAATATCCAATATCACCCACCTGACCGCCGGCCTCAGCATAAAAAGGAGTCCGGTTTAAAATAATCTTAACAGCCTCGCCTTGATTAGCTTGAGCAATTTCTCCCTGATCATTTAAAATTTTCAAAACCTGGGTTTCAGCCTTGGTTTCTTTGTACCCTAAGAATTCCGTCTTGGGTATATTCAATGCAAAATCTTTATCCGCATATACATCTCCGCCCATTTTACTGCCGGCACGGGAACGCTCCTTCTGTTCTTCCATTTTTACTTCAAACTCTTTGATCGCTTCATTGATTACCTTTGCATCGACCCCAACTTCATTGACCACTTGATGGATGGTCGAAATGGTAAGCCCATGAGTATCCCGATATAAAAAGAATATCGCCCCTAATTCTTTAGGATTTACTTTGGCCGTGGCGATCTTAACTTTTAATTCAGGTACCCGTTCACGACGTACTTTAATAAATGCTTCTTCAATACGTTTGATCAGCTCTTTGATCTCATTGACTTTACCGAACAATTCCGGATAATGCGTTTTTAAACGATCAATAACAATATCCACAAAAGAATAAATAACAGGCTTTTCTATTCCTGCCCTGATCGCCATATCGCTCATATCAACGATAAGTTTTCGCATCACATACCCACGACCTTCATTTGACGGCATCACCCCATCCGCAATACCGATACTAACAGCACGCACATGATCAGCAATAATGCGGTATTCAGTCGTAGAGACGCCATTTATGGCGTCTCTAGCAAAGGTTTCCTTAATCACCTTTATAATCGCCGCAAAATTATCCGTCTCATAATTGCTCTTTTTGCCCTGCACCACCGCAGCCAACCGCTCCAAACCCATGCCGGTATCAATATTCTTCGCAGGCAAAGGTTCCAAGACGCCGCCATCCTTACGGTTAAACTGGGTAAAAACTAAATTCCACACCTCAGAAAAACGCCCGCAGGAACAGTCAGGGTCGCAGTCCTTGCCTTTGGGGCAATTGAGATTCACGCCATAATCATAAAAGATCTCGGAACAAGGACCGCAAGGGCCGTTAGGTCCATTGAGCCTCGCATTCGACGGCCAAAAATTGCTCTTGTCCCCTAATTTAATGATGCGCTCCTTAGGGATCTTAATTTCATTGGCCCAGATATCATAGGCTTCAGTATCTTCGTGATAAACCGAAACCCATAATTTATCCTTGGGCAATTGCAATACACCGGTCAAGAATTCCCAGGCCCAATGGATCGCGTCCTTCTTAAAATAATCACCGAAAGAAAAATTCCCCAGCATTTCAAAAAAAGTATGGTGAAAATCTGTTTTTCCCACCACATCAAGATCATCCGTGCGCAGGCATTTCTGGCAGGTCGCGGCCCTGGTAAAGCCTTCAATATGGCCTAAAAACTGCGGCTTGAATTGCTGCATGCCCGCGGTCGTAAAAAGCACCGTCGGATCATCCTTGGGCACCAGGCTGTCGCTCGCAATAATACTGTGCTGCTTGGATTTAAAAAAATCCAAGAATTTTGTCCTGATCTCATTGGTTGTCATAATTTCTTTATTACCTTCATCACTAGATCTATCTCAAATCCCCGGCGAATTAAAAAATCCATGACCCTTTTCTTCTTTTTAACAGGATCGATGGCCGGTAAATGCTGCCAACGCCGCTGGGCTAAATCCAAGGCTATATTTTGGGCATCATAGCTGCCCTTAACTTCCGACACTGCCTCTGCAATAATATCCGGATCGATACCTTTGGCTTTAAGTTCCTGGACGATCCTTCTAAAACCAAACGGCCGGGCTAAACGATAGTTGATCCAGCTTTTCGTAAAGGCCCGGTCGTCTAATAATCCCGACGCCATCAAATCAAGTATGGTTGCTTCTATATCCGTCAAAGAGAAGCCCTTGGCGGCCAGTTTCTCTTTTAATTCCCCGATACTGCGCGGCCTGATCTTCAAAAAACGCAAGGCCGCGGCTTTAGGAGACTTACCCATCAAACTTTTGGCTTGGTCTTGATCTTTTCAATGACCTGCTTTTTGATCTTGGCCATAAGCTTAGGGTTGTCTTTAAGAAATTTACGGGTGCTTTCACGTCCCTGGCCGATCTTTTCGTTTTCAAAAGCAAACCAGGCCCCGCTCTTTTGAACGATCTCATGGGTCACCCCCAGATCAAGGATGTCCGCCGCTTCAGAGATACCCTCTTGAAAATAGATCTCAAACTCTGCTTCTTTGAACGGGGATGCGACCTTGTTCTTGACCACCTTGGCCCTGACACGATTGCCGATAATGTCTTCGCCGGATTTGATGGATTCAATTTTTCTTAAGTCAATGCGCACCGACGCGTAAAATTTCAACGCGCGGCCGCCGGTGGTAGTTTCCGGGTTACCAAACATAACACCTATCTTCATACGGATCTGGTTGATAAAGATCACACAGCAATGAGATTTGCTGATGGCCGCTGTCAATTTGCGCAAGGCCTGGCTCATCAAACGTGCCTGCAAGCCCATATGCGCATCCCCCATCTCGCCTTCGATCTCCGCGCGCGGGGTCAAAGCTGCGACTGAATCAATAACAACCAGGTCAACAGCATTGGAACGCACCAGGGTCTCTGCGATCTCCAAAGCCTGTTCACCGGTGTCCGGCTGTGACACTAAAAGATCATCTAACTTAACGCCCAGGGTCTTGGCATAATTGGAATCAAAAGCGTGTTCAGCGTCGATGAATGCCGCTACCCCGCCGCTTAATTGCAATTGCTTGATGATGCTTAAGGTCAAGGTCGTCTTGCCGGAAGATTCCGGGCCATAAATTTCAATGACACGGCCGCGGGGAATGCCCCAAACCCCTAAGGCCACGTCCAAGGTCAAAGAACCTGAAGGAATAACAGGGATATCAGCAGACACATTGCTGTCCATGCGCATGATCGAACCTTTACCGAACTGTTTTTCGATCTGGGCCAAAGCCAGATCCAACGCTTTTAGACGATTATCACGCAAAGCATCAGCCGCCTTATCAACGGCTACTTTTTCTGTTTTTTCTGACTTTTCTACTGCTGTTTTGTCATGAGCCATGAGTACCTCTCCTAACTGGACCCCGCTGATGGGCCATCTGGCCAAGCGGGGCTATTATTTAAATCATTAATAAACTGAAAATTATACCTTGTCGAGGGTTATATTGTCAAATCCAAAGGGGATTGGATAATGTGATAAGTATACACGGAAAATTAATTTCTGCATAGGAATTTGACTAAAGCAACAGCAGCAATGGCAGCAGTCTCCACCTTTAAAACCGTGTCCCCCAAGCTCACCGGCACACAGCCATGCTTTACGGCCAATTCCAGCTCATCCGGAGTAAAATCCCCTTCCGGACCGATAAAAACCACAACACTGTCACCCCGGAATGAATTAATACTGTCACCCCCGAATGTTTTTGGTCCGCTTGACGGACACTCACAGTTGTTCGTCGGGGGTCCAGAAACTGGATTTCTGAAATTATTTAGGACTTCAACAATATGAACTGTTTGACCATTAAGTGAAGGAATTATCTTCAATGCTTTGGGGTCCAAAGCCTTTAAAACCTCAATCAACGGTGTCATAGGACATATCCGCGGGACCTTGGTCCTTTTAGACTGCTTGGCCGCATTAACAGCCACAGACTCAAAACGTCCAAGTTTGCCCGCCATTTTACCCTCAGTAAATACAACCTCCGAACGCTTGGTTTTTAAAGGGATGATCTCATCAACCCCTAATTCCGTGCATTTTTCGATAATAAATTCAAATTTTCCTTTTTTAGGCGGCGCACAAGCCAAAACGATCCTTGCTCCCCCCTCTTGGCTTTCTGTAATTTCTTCAACCCGGACTCGGATGGCCGCATCTTTGATTTCTTCAATGACCACCTCTGCTTGCTGGGATTTGGCATTAAAGACCTGGAGTTTAGAACCATTTTTCATTCGGAGAACATCTTTAATGTGGTGGATCTCATGAGCATCGGAAATAACAATGGAAGGCTTTGAAAAATCAGCGTCAGGGCAATAAAAGCGGTACATAGACTTTTTATGTCATTACCAATATTTATTTTTTGTCATTCCCGCGAAAGCGGGAATCCATTTAAATAAGTGGATCGGAGCGGGATCGAACCGCTGGCCTCATCATTGCGAACGATGCGCTCTCCCAAACTGAGCTACCGACCCATGTTACCACAGAGTAACTTTTTCAAATATTTCTAAAAAAACATGGGTGCTGGTGCCGTTTCCCTAATTCTTCTAAGAAAATCGGCCCGACCCAAAATATTTAAGGGGTTATCCTATCAAAAGCTTTGAAGATTGACAAGTATTCAAATTCAGGTACTCGTACTTTTTTGAATTTTCTGAATTACAGGATAAATAGGCCGAGAAGTCAGCAAGGAAAAATTGATAATAAAAGGAGGCACCTTACTCGTGATTACCCCACCATTTGTTAAACCAAGGACAATTTGGCCATTTTCAAGAGCTTTCTGGGCACAGTATTGATCAAAATTACAATTGGTGATTTCCACTCCGCTACCGATAGGATGATCAGCCCGTTCACGTAGAACGGCATTGATCATCCATAGGATTTCAACTGGGTTTTCTGCACTGCTTAAAACCGCGTTATCACCCAAAAAATTCTTCTCTGGATATTGGTCAAGGATTGTTGGTCTTACTAATTGCGGCCTAACGACCAGCAAATATTTATTATTGGTATATCCTTTATGGTCGAGCCACTTGCCTAAAGTAGATCTCAATAAACCTATCTCTAGCCTTGAAATTTCTGTCTCTAAATAAGAATTCCTATATTGCGCCATTGCACTTGGAATTAATAAAAATAATATCAAGAATAATGGAACATATCGCCTGATTCCGTCGGACAAATTGCCGGTGATTCTCGCAAATAATCCAATAATTGTCCCACAAAAAAAGAAATTCAACGGCACAACACACCGTGGTGGAAGTCCCGCATAATGACTAAAAAGCCAAGGAGATAATGAAATGACAAGAACAATAACGCTTAAAATAAACACTCCCAAACTCCAGACAATCAATGAAATTAAACTCTTTTTGTCCTTCATTGTGATGTCCAAAGCAATATTGACCGAGAAAAATAAAATAAGCGCTACTCCAGCGCCATAGGGTGAATAAAAATTTAATATCGGAATATTATAAAACCCTTTGATAATATCATTGATCCTTCCCGTAATCACAATAGGTTTTAACTGGAGTCCCACTTGGTGTAAAGGATCAGGGCTTGGCAGGTGGCAGATTAAAATATAAGATTTTATGAACAAATAATAAATAATCGCAGCAAAGCTGTAAAAGACAATTGCATTCACTAGGTCCTTAAATCTCTTAACAATGGGATTACCGCCATCAAAACCGAAACGAATCAATGCCAGGGGAAATACAATAAACGCAAAAATAGGATATATAAGGCATGCCATCAAAAACAGGATAAAGGATCCCTTCAATTGCCTGCGATTGAACATGGAAAACGAAGCCCCTGCCAAGATAAAACAAATTAATTGCATAAATGCTGTTAAACCGGCAAAATAGGCGCCTGCATAACCCGGAACAAAAACAAATAGGCAAAGTGATATTACTCCGAGCCCCGGGCTTTTCGACCATGAAAATATAATTGAGCCCAAATAACTCACAGTTAAAAGGACGATCATTAAAGCAAAAAGACGTAAGTAAACAAAGTCCCGTATTTGGGAAACCAGCGTATGCTCTATAAATTCCCCAAACCATACCAATGGCTGCCCCGTCATAAAATAATGACCATCCATCCAGAGATTGCCTTTCGCACGAAAAAAGGGATTTTGAGCCAATGTAGAATATCTAAAAGCACGCCATTGATCCTGCTGGACGTAATTTGAACGGAAAATTGTCGGAGAATATGAAAAAATTACCAACAATAAACAAATTAAAATTATGGGCTTTGACATGTATTTACGGGTAAATTTGATTACGTATTCTTAGAAAATACTTTTCGATCGTCGTTGTAGTCAAAATACCAACAAAAACAGCTGAAAATACATAAATAATGACCGATAAACTGATACCTAGGTAAGTCATCATTATAGTGGCTGAAAATAATAGAATATAATGCCATAAATAAATCCCATAAGAGTTTCTACCGATAAATCTTAGTGTAGGATTTTCAACAATAAAATTTAAAGGCTCAAATCTTCTCATAGCCGATATAAAAATGAACGAGGCTGCCAGATATGCCAAGGTATAAGAATACCAAGTATCTGTCAGATACCCCCCTACCGTTAATTTCTTTAGATAAAAAAGGACATAAATAAACAATCCCGCTAAAAAAGAAAATGGAGCAATGAATTTCAATAGTCTATTTTTACCTGTAATCTGCGGCTCGTATAATTTAATCAGACAGCCAATACCCAGGGCGTCAAACCTAAAAAGAGTTGTCTGGAAATGAAGTGGTGCGGAAAAGAAAATATTCAAACACGGTATTCCCGAAGCGAAGCGATATCTTATAAAATTACAAAGAATAATAATAAAAAAGCACAAATATATCATTACTTTACGACGATTAATGACATCATGTTGGGTTTTACACACAACCCACATTACAATAGGATAGAAAAAATAAAAATGCTCTTCTATTACTAATGACCAGCTATGGGCAAGCATGGGGACCTGAGTAGAATAATTCTGCAAAAAAAAGAAATAATGCCAAAGAATGGCCCCATTAGCGTGTGAAGATCCCATTGTTGATAATTGTCCCGGGACATTAAATAAAAGAATATAAAAAGGCGGAACAAAAATATAAAGAATTGCTACAAAGATAACGGCAAATAAATATTGCGGAATGATCTTAAAAAAGCGTCTGATATAAAAACGCTTAATATCCACTCCCGCCTCTAAATGCTCCAACAAAAGACCTGTGATCAAAAATCCACTAATGACAAAAAACATATCAACACCTATCTTTCCACATGAGGCCAAAGAAGATATTGAATTCTCAATGGTCCTAAAAAATAACTTTAAATCTATTGAAAATATTCTAGGAGAGAACTTATTTAACTCATCAAACATTCTATTAAAATTAAAAAAAATAAACATGTGGTGCAGCATGACCCAAAAAGCCGCTATGGCCCGAAAGCCATCCATATAAGGGTAATATTTCTTATCTTGAATTTTGAAATCAGTCATGAGCATTGTTTTCACAATATACCGAATTTGAACCAGTCAACTTTAAAATATCCATCTGAGACCGCTTGGATAATGTCGTCATTAATCTAATGGCTCTTTTACAAGCTTTCAAAGCATTAGGATAATCCCCGCATAATTTATAACTTTCTGACAATTTAAACCAATTTTCTGCCCCATCATTGAAGGGCATATGGGTTAAATAATCGTAATAAACCACTTTCTCTAGGCATCCATGCGCTATGGCATTGCCTCCGACATTGCCTGCTCTTAATTCATGTAAAAGACTGAAATTTACGCATTTAAAAATGATAAAAAAAGCTATAAAGTAATAAAAGAAAGTTGTTTTAAGGATTATTTTAAACATAAGGTCCTGATGAAATATATTAATAAAATTGTTTGCAAAGTTATGATCGATAAATACAAGCCCTGGACACCTGTTATAGAATAATTAAAATCGACCCTATCCCTTCCTGCCGGCAGCCAAACCCCCTTGAAAGCCATATTGGCCCTATATAGTTTCTGTTCATGGCCATTAATAAAAACTTTCCAATGCTTTTCATAACTATCCGTATAAACAAGGAACTTGGCAGTCTTAAAATCCGTGATCAATTGAAGGCGATTGGGAGAGAAACCAACGACTTTAAATTGTTCCGTGTCATGGGACAGAAACAACGAAGGTTTATAAATGTCTTTTAAGTCAGGGACCTTGTCATAAATATAGAATTTATGACGGATATAATTTAAGAAAATATTCTTATCGATCGTTCTTGATAATAAAAAGGTGTATTTAGAAACGACCATCGCATCATCGGCGATATAGCCCTTGGAATCTTGCATGGCCATATCATACCAAAAGTTCCCATAATTCTTTTCCTCAGGGAAGAAGTTATTTGGATTTGTTTGTCCCAAGGATGGGCGTTCATAGTTAAAGGGGGTTGCCGCATGTGCCGAGGGAAGAGAAAAACTATATCCTGATGAATGGGTGGCAAAAGAAGTATAAACCTGTGTAGGTTCTAAAATCAGCAATAGGAAAATAAAAACCTTGGTTAATCGGGGTTTAAGGAATAAAAAATTGAATAAAATACAACTGGCCACCACGGTCAGATAGGTTGTCAGGAGTATGTTGTCTTGCCAAAATAGGAGACATAAAAAACAAAAATGCAAGAAAGTATTAATAAACACCTTTTGCCAACGTTTTTCATGATCATGAGATGAAACCAAGAGTTCCCTTAATTGAAACATGGCAAAAAGAACGATGATCGGGATGAGAAAAGCCATAAAAAAGAAGAAGTTCCGGAAATATTTAAAATAAAAGACCGTATCATACAAGAACCTGTGTAAAAAGGCCCCTTGTCCCAGGGATAAAAAGAAAACACCAAAGCCAAGGCAGAAAAGTAAAAGTTGCCTGCGGCCAAAGGGAACAAAGGCGCTGATAAACAAGATGATATAAATGAAGACCGGGATATAAAAATAACTGTCCGTAGAATAAGATAATTTATCCAAATGGGAAAATAACCTTCCCAGGGTGACACGTTCACCGAAGGTCCCTTCACGCGAGACCTCATTAAAGGTCATTGAGGACCTGCTATATTGATCGAAAGCGCTTTTTGAAATTTCAACATTCAAAGCAGGGTTTCTCCGGCAAAGGTACAACAGGTCTCCCCCGTTAAAACTTATTTTAAAAATGATCAATGGCATTAAAGCAAAAATGACCAGCAAAACGCACGCAAGGACGGCTTTTTTATGTTGGAGAATAAAACTTTTTAAATTCTTCGCGAAGCTCATAAGCTCTGCGGGAAAGATCATGACGAAGAAAATAATGAAGAAAAGGGACAAGGTGATGAAAAAGAACGGATAATCAAAACAAAGGACATTCATCAGGACCACTGTCATCCCGATCAAATATTTAAGTTCAAACCCTTTGGAAAAACGGACCAAAAAATAAAACATCCAGACAGCGCCGCAGAAAATATAATAAATCAAGATCTGGTTAAATAACATAGGTCCCATGCCGGAAAACAACAGGGCAATAAAGGCCACCCAGGCGTAAAACCGATCTTCCAGTATTTCCAGGGCAAGTAAATAAAAACCTGTTAAGCCTAAAATGAATAAAAAAAGGATAAATAAAATATAAGCGGCATAGTAGTTGACCCCTACAAAATGCAGACACGCGAAGATGGCCATCAAAGGGCTCAATACCCCTGCAAAGGGGATGGAAATATAGGGTGTGCCTAATTCAACAAATGGGTCCCAAATTGGAATGGAGCCATTAAAGCAATTATTATAAAAAAATTTGAACATAGAATAAAAAGTATACGAATCTATGTTCAGTGTGATCGATCCATTGATAAAGTTATAAAAAATAAACACCCACAACAAAAAAGGCAAGACAAACATCGCTATAAAATTAAAAAAGTTTTTGATCCGGAGAGATTTCATTTAAGGGCTTCAACCTTGGCCAAATAAGCATTAAACCGCCGGTCCTTAAGATCTATGTTTGAACCGATCTTCCAAATTTTTAAAGCTCCATCATATTTACCCAAGTTATATAATAAGGTCCCTGCAGCCAAATAGGCATCAAGATATCCCGGATCTATCTGAATCGACTTCTCAAAGCAATTCAATGCAGAAACAGGATCATTGATCTGGGCCATCATAACACCTAAACTGGTTAAATCTTTGGGATCGTTATCTAAATCCAAAATTTGGGCGGCATATTTCTTTACCTTAACAAAGTCTTTCTCTAGGATGAAAATATTTGTTAATATCAGTAAAGTTTTGGGATCATCACTTATAATGTCAAGATTTTTGAGACAAAGATCAACAGCTTTTTGATATTCTGCATGTTTAAGGTAAATAGAAGCAAGGCTTCTTCTGGGTTCTAATAAGAGCGGATTATAGGCTAAGGCTTGTAAAAAATATTTCTCAGCCTTTACCAATCGCCCTTGAGAAAAAAATACAGAGCCAAGATTATTATAGGTACTCGCAGCGAAAGGGTTAGCTTTTAATGCCAGTCTATAGTTTGCTTCTGCCCCCTTCCAATTCCCTTCAGACTCATCCATTACGCCCAAATTATTATTAATATCTTTATCATAAGAAAAGCCTTGTAAAGAAGCCTTGTAATATTTTCTGGCCTCATTAAACGCCCCCTCCTTTTGATAGATTTGACCCAAATAAAATAACGGGGCATCCAAGGTGGGCACTTGTTGAGTCCAGAATAAATTATACGTCTTTTGATTTAACCATATTTTATTATAGTTATGCGCGGTTATGCCTACTGCCAGGATCAAAATAAATAAAAGAATTGATCCCCCTATTTTACTTATATCCAGCACCTTCAAAGTAAAATAAGCCACTAAAATAAAAAACCCGATAGAAGAAAAAATGAACCAATGCGGTTCAATGACAACACCATCCATCGGTAATCTAAAAGCAGCCAAACAAACAGGCGTAAAACCGATCAAAGTCCAAAGCGCCGCGACCTGACATATTTTTATTCTTGCGAACCGAATTATAAGAAAGATCAAAAAAACAAATAATGAAATCAATCCGAGATTATTCCAAAATATCCCCTGATGAGTGATAGGTGCGGCCCACTCGATGACAATACTTTGCATGCAAAACAATTGAATGATATACCATCTAAATACCTGGAATAAATTTGCCGGATATTCCCACCAGGCCATATGATAATAAAGCAATTTCTTGAGGATATTTTCATTGATGTTTAAATAAAAGAACCTGAATATTAGGAATGAAAAAGCGATCAAAAAATAAGGAAAAAGATAAGCCGCTTTCTTTTTAAATGGTTCATTCCTAAAAACCAATACAGTGGCAAAAACATAGAATGGGGTCATGATCCCGCTTTCATGCCAAAATAAAGATAAGAAGGAACACAATAAACTTAATGCATAGAGGGCCCTGTTATTCTTTCTTTCCAAAGATGCCCAAAGTAATAATATGGTCACCAGGATAAAGATCGTTTCTAAAGCAAAAACACTGGCAGGAATATAATTGACAACGATCCCATTGATCGGATGGATGAGATAAAAAAGGCTTGTCAACAAAGCTACTTCATATTGACCGCAGATTTTTCCAATAAGTACATAGATCAATGTAGCCGCAAAAACCAAAAGTATTATGTTCAATAAGTGGTATTGCCAAAGATTGTCCTTAAAAATAGTGTAGCAAAGATCATACATCATATGGGTCATCGGGCGATAATACGCATGCCTGCCCTCTTGGTCCAATATGCCCAAAGCTTGCGCATTGTAAGGGTCCCATTGAGAAGCAATAAATTTAGTACCACTCATAATAGGGTTGCTTAAGAATTCATTGTCATCCATAAGGAATTTATTGTTTAGGCTATTACAATAGACCAGTAGTGCAGACACAAAAAAGAACAAAAAGACCTTAAACCAATTCTTCATCATTAGTTATCCTTCCGCAGTACTATTATTGCCGGATCGTCCAAAAATCGCTGGCTGAACTTTCTAAATAGGCATAGGGTATCGTAAAATAACCAGCCTGCCCCCATTCCGGTCCCCACGAATTACGAACAATAAAACGCTTTTGCTTTTGATCGTAACCAACAGCCATGACTGCGTGGCCGCCTAATGCCCTCTCGGATTTCTTAGGCATAGGCGCGATACCTGTTCGAGCCACTTTTAAAGTTTCAAAACTTTCATAAACAGTAAACCCAAATACGAATGGAAAACCATCAGCCAAACAATTGAGCATCTCAGGGAGCGTTTGAAGGCGAAGATAACTGGTGATGCGGCGTTTTAACCCTTCCTTATAACAAGCTGCAGTTGGCTTACGTGTAAATCGGGAAATATCATATGGCCAGCTTGATTCCGGGCACACACCGTATTTCGCCAATACATTGATGCCATCACGGATCATCGCTCCTGAATCAAAATTAACAGTCCCCTCAATGGCGCGCTCATTAAAATAAATAAAAAGCCGGCTTAAGTCCTTATAATTTTGACCACTGACTTTCTCCAAGAATTGAAGGTTCCCGGCCAGTGCATTTGCCGTGCAACTGCCTAACCGCCCTTGATTCTCGATGGGCGAATCTTCGATCCGTAAATCAACTTTTGTCGGAATTTTGAATTTGGGGGCAATGGCGCTATAAAGAAAGTCCCTATGATCCGGCGTGTCCGGGATCCAACCATAAGCTCCAACAATTTTCATATGGCCTCCTTGTGTTATGAAATCCTGTTTTTATTATAATAATATAATTGATTTTTAACAAAACACCTATAATAATTGTCAATATGCAAACAAGACAAAAATCGCTCGATATTCTAAGAGCTATTGCCATTTTATTGGTATTAGGAAGGCATATGCCTGCTTATCAAGGCAATAATGTCTATCTAAAGATTATAATGGATACCTTGGGGTGCGGAGGATGGATCGGGGTTGATCTATTCTTTGTTTTAAGCGGTTTCTTAATTTCCGGCCTGTTATTTAAAGAACATATGTTGTCAGGTAAAATATCTTTCAAGCGCTTTTTTATCCGAAGAGGACTTAAAATTTACCCGGCATTTTATTTTATGATCGCAACGACAACATTTCTCACTTATTACACACACCGCGCGCTGTTTGCAGAATTATTTTTTTGCCAGGATTATGTCGCCGGACTTTGGAACCATACATGGTCACTTGGGGTTGAGGAGAAATTCTATATCTTATTGCCCCTGCTTCTTATCCTGTTATCTATGATAAGAAAATCCAAAAATTTTACATTTGATTACATTCCATCTATCTTTTTATTTATCAGCATTACTTGCTTGGCTTTACGAATATCAAATGCCATCAATTCCCCTTACCAACATTTAACCCACCTTTTCCCCTTTCACCTACGACTTGATTCTCTTTTTTGGGGGGTAACAATATCGTATTTCTACCATTACCATGCATCAGTATTTAAAATCACAACGTGCCGATTTAAAGCTCTTTTTTTGCTTTTGGGACTACTTTTTCTTTTACCTGCATTTATATTCGTCCTTGAAACCAGTCCGATTATCTATACAGTTGGTTTAACTTTCATTTATTTAGGCAGCGGACTTATTCTGATGGCTTTTATTGATGCCGACCTTAAGCCAAATTTATTGATCAATAGCTTGACTTACATAGGAGCTCACTCCTATTCAATTTATTTATGGCATATGCCTGTTGGCAGATTTTTGCCATATATTTTCAAATTTTTACCTTTATCTTACTGGACCTGGCCAAATTTTACACTTTCCTTCTTTATTGCCAGTATTGGTCTAGGGATTGTGTTTTCAAAAATAATTGAATTTCCCATATTAAAATTTCGCGATAGGATATTTCCATCACATTAGACTTTGTTAAGGAGAATAATGAATAGGGAACTTTTTAATGAGCACAAAGGTCCTTTGGTAACAGTGGTGATGCCCTGTCTTAATGAAGAGCAAGCTGTTGGAAAGTGCATTACCGATATCCAAAAGGTCTTCACTAAGAACAATATCAATGGCCAAATTATTATCTGCGACAACGGGTCAACCGACAATTCAGTCAGTATTGCTGAAAGCTTTAGTGTTCAAGTGGTCCATCAACCTAAACGCGGATACGGCAATGCCTACCTTAAAGGCTTCTCTTATGCCAAAGGGAAATATTTGATCATGGCTGATGCGGATGGGACCTATGATTTTAATGAGATACCGAATTTCTTGAAGAAATTGAATGATGAAAAATATGATTTTGTCACCGGAAGCAGATATATTAAAGGCTATGAAGTAAAATCCATGCCTTTTTTACACCGATATATTGGCAATCCCCTACTCACAATGACCTTGAATTTTCTCTTTGGGGTCAACTACACTGATGTCTATTCCGGTTTCAGGGCATTTACCCTTAAAGCTTATAATCATATTCAACCTGTAAGTCCTGGCATGGAGTTCAACCTGGAACTGGCCATTAATGCCAAATTAGCTGGTTTAAAAGTTGCGGAAATCCCGATCATCCTTCATGAGAGGATCGGCAAATCAAAATTGCAAACCTTTCAAGACGGCTGGAGAAGTTTAAGAATGATGTTGCTCTATTGCCCCAATAAATTATTCATTAGACCTGGCATATTCTTATTGCTTTCAGGCTTGCTCATCCATGTGATCACTTTATTAGGAGTCATCAAATATGAAGGAAGAGCTTTAAGCAACGTAACAGGGATCATAGCCGTGATTTTTAGCGTCATTGGATTCGAGATCTTAAATTTCGGATTACAACTAAAAACATACTCATGGAGCCGGCGCTTTGAAAAGAAAAATATCTTGTTATTAAGATTTTACAGGATTTTCACCCTGGAGAGAGGTTTAATTATAGGCACCTCAATGGCAGGTGCGGGATTCCTGATTTTAACAAAGATAATCTATCACTGGTTCCATTCAGACCTCATGCCCTTGCCGCATCCTGAATGGGTTTCTTTTGCTTCAACACTTATCATTATTGGCACACTGACCATATTTTCATCATTCTTTATTTCAGCAATGTCCATCAAGAAGTAGCCACGTATGAATATTATTCCCAATAAAAGTATTAGAAGTGATTACGTACAAGATAATCTTCTGGGATTGCCGGAAAAATTTTCCCTTAAAGTTCGAAAAGAAATGTTTGAATCATTAATGAAAACCTTAAACCCTACTCCAACTACAAAGGTATTAGATGTGGGAGTGACCTGCGACCAACGAGAAGACAGTAATTTCTTTGAAAAATGGTATCCGTATAAATCCAGCATCACTGCTGTTGGGATGGAGGATTGCCGGTTCCTGGAAAAGGATTTTCCAGGATTAAGATTTGTAAAGGTCGATGGCGCCAAATTACCATTTGAGGATAATAGCTTCGACCTAGCCGTCAGTTTTGCCACTATCGAGCATGTGGGAAGCCGTCAAAAACAAAAAGAATTTATCCGAGAATTATGCCGGGTAAGCCGTCAATGCTGTATTACCACTCCCAATCGCTGGCATCCCATCGAATTCCATTCTATTGTGCCATTGATCCATTGGTTGCCGCCACGTCTTTTTCGTTTGGTCTTATCTTGGATAGGAAAACCTTTTTGGGCGAAAGAGGAAAACCTAAATCTATTATCCCAAAAGGAAATAATGGATATGCTGCCGGCTGACAAAAGAATAAAGACCGTACATTTTCGATTCTTTGGATTTGTGTCAAATTTGATGTTCTATATCTATAATTAAAACGATCACCAAATGTTGATTAAAAGTTTATCATAATTTTATCAGGACGCAGCTCATCACGTTTAATTATTGGGGCATTTTGATTATTCCGTTTTAAAAAGATTATCGCATCCTTGCTATAATAAACCGGCGCCCATGAAGGGTCCATGAGACGATGCACAAGGAACTTAATTGCCCCAGGCGATCGTTCAAATGATATAAAAATCACATTGAAATTGTATTTCCTCTCTAACTGGTGCCAAGTTTCATCATTCATCTGTTCGTAAGTATTCATAAGAAAATCTGACGGATAAGGCTGTATCCTCATATCAAGAAAGACCTTTTGTTGAGGGCTTAATTGAAAGATCAAGTAATTACCTATATTCGCATTATTAAAAATAACTCCGGACAACTTTTCACGCTTAAAGAATTCTGCGGCATTGTTATTACCTGGCAAGATCCCAAAAAACGGCTTTTGATTCCAGTCAAAATTGACCGATGATGAAAGAAGGATTCCAAGCAAAACTAAACCTATCTCGAAATTCTTACGGGTTTTGGGTGTTTCAGCATACTGCATCCATTGACTAAAAACAAAAGCTGACGATGTTATCCAAAAGAAAGGGTAAAAGCCTATCAAACGCACAGACTTCATAGCTGCAGCTGCCAAAATGAAATTGATTATGATAATTAATATATATTTTTTCCAACCCTCCCTTTTTGCCAAGAAAAATATAACAACATTCAACATCAAGAATGATACAAGAAAATACTCATAAGCAGAGTCATATATCGGTGATTTGAATTTAAAAAAACTTAAAATTGATTGGTTTTCCGACGTTGGAAATAAAAAATACGCTCTATCAATAGTAAAGGGCACTAAAAGTCCGTTTATACCGGATGGATTGACCAAACACATGCCTATTAAAAAGAATATTAACGTTTGAAACACCTTAGTTTGTTCACCTTGCTTATGGCTAAAAGCTTGCCACCAAAAAAGACATGTAATGATAGGCCCCATCAGGAAGAATATATGCGTATTAACCCAAAGGACCTGGATCAAACACAATCCTATAATCAAGCTACTGGCCCTCAGTCGATTCTGCTGGAAAGAATCAATCATCCAACAAAAAAGACCGCAAAATAGATAGCTGATCCCCTCAGGGCGGATTTCCGGACGAAAACAAATAAGTGGAATACTCAACAACCCAAAAGCACAGGCGATAGGAAATGTGGAATAGCGCTGCCAACATCGGAAGAATAATAAAAAAGTGATCAATTCAATGATCAAATAAATGAATGCTAGGCCGCTAAACCCAAAAAAATGCCAGCAGACATAACAAAAAACGCCAAAGAGCCAATGGTGATTGATGAAAGGATACTCGGGATAAGTGTAAGAATAATAATTCTTATAGAGAATATCCCAATTTCCCTGCAAGATCAGTTCACCGTTCTTGATATGTCGGCCAAGATCTGATTGGAATAAATCAACAGGGCGGGCTAAGTGCCAACCGAGCCATAATAAAATAAGAACAATGATCGACCATTGCTTCATATTATCCCTTTCAAAAACCTTCTTGGGATGGAAATGTAGTGCCGGATACTGAAACTTGAGGATTATTAGCCGGATCCTGTTTGGTTGGATCTAAAAAATTGCAACTAGGAGCGGCATTATTAAGACAATTTTGGATAGTGATAGAAAATCCTGCTGTTGGATTAAATGCGATTGAAGGCATGTTACTAGCCGTTCCTAAATATAACGCGGGCGGAGCAACGGCTCCGCTGCAATTAGTAGCGCCAAAACCAGGGGTTACACTTGAATTATACGGCCAAGCACAATAATTAATTTGATAAGTAACTGCGTTCCATGTATAGCATAGCCATCGTGAAGGGTTATAATTCGGGGCCGTCGTAGGAGGAGCATTTACAGTGGTACTGTCAAAACCTTTAGCAGGATCTATATCCTGATGAATACAAAATGTGTTGGGATTATTAACTGGATCTGAACAACCAAGATCACCACCGGAACCGGGACAAGTGCCCCCTACTAAAATGCCTCTATCAGGCAGACCATTAATAGTGGTCCCGCTACCAATAGCCAAAGAAGCATTATTTATAATATGGTTCAATATTGTTTGCGTCTCGGATTTGACAAAATATCGTTGGCCATAGTCCTGATTATTATTACTCAGCACATAATTAACTGAAAAGATACCCAGTACCACGATCACGACAAGTATCGATGCGATGATAAGCTCAAGTAAACTAAATCCCTTTTTAGAAACTATTTTTGTCATGGTGCCTCGGGCCAATTGATAGTCAGGTCAACTCGACGGGCCATATCAGGGTTACCCCCAGGAGGTACACAGCCAGTGAGAGTGCCATCAGCACAGCTGACCGTATAGTTTATCGCTGTATTATACGTAGAAAAATTTAGAGGCCAGATTAGACCCGACGGCAGTGGTGTCACATGAGGCCCCACACATAACGTAAAATCAGTGCTTGGATTTGCGGCGCATGGATCGTAATAATTCGTCGCATTCACGGAAGATCGCAAAGCTTCAAGCACCTGCCTGCCAAATACTGCAGCCGTCAGAGAATTTTCCTTATCAATTACGGGTTTTCGAACAGCAGTCAACGTGACAAAAACCCCGGCAACAGAGATAATGAATATGATTGATGCCAACAATATTTCTAGAAGGGAAAAACCAGAACTATTTAGTTTTCTTAATCGTTTGGCCATTATGGACACCAACTACTGGTTAAATTACAGGTTGGATTTGCAACGCCAACCCTGCTTAAATTGATTGGTGAATTCAAAACGATTGAAATGCCTAGATTCGAGCTATTATTTCTAATCGCCGTACATGTAGGAGGGGCCTTGGTAGTTACCCCGCAATCATATATATATGAACCATCATCCTGAATATTTAAAACAAAAGCAGTATTGATCGCTTGCACTCCGTTAGGATCACCAGCGACTCCAGAACCTCCAATACCAGCTCCGCCACCTCCCATATTAAATGATCCATTGTTGATATTATAATAATTCCTCTGAGCACTATAAATAGCTAATAGATTATTTTGTGCAGTTAAAGCTTTGGCCTGTTCGGTGGGGGTGGTGAAATTAGGCAAAGCAAACACGGCGGCTATCGCTATGATGACCATGACAACTAATATTTCAATTAATGTAAATCCTTGCCTGATAAACATATAGATATATCCTTATTAAATTTATAACATATTAATGAATGGAGGTCAAATGAAGGTCAATTAATGAAGAATCTATCAAGGACAGGTTAAATTGACGGGAGCGGTATTGGAACACGTTAAATTACCATTAATATCTATCGTCACCTGATTCACTTGGTTAGCAGGGGCCGCAGGGGCAGTTGCCCTGCATGTGAACGTACATAGAAGGTTAGCGGCCGGACATACAATGGCACCTGGATTTCCCACTCCCACACTCCCCGCCGTTGAGCAAGAATATCCGTAGTTATCGTTCACTGCTGAGGTACTTGACATGCTCAAGTTTAAATTCTTATTAATGGAGTTAAAATCTACGCACCCTCCGGAAGATGTTGTGCAATAATTATTATTATCTTCATAATATTTTGCCTCTGCCGCAACAATAGACAATAAATTATGTTCCACTGCTTGCACCTTGGCATTAGCTAAATATTGATTAAAACTAGGCACAGCTACGGCAACAAGAACACCAACAATCAGCATAACTACCATTATTTCAACTAAAGAAAACCCTTTTTTAGCTTTCATTTAAAGATCTCCATACTGCACAATCGGTACAACCCTCTATAATATGATATAACACGTAAGTTACGAAAGATCAAATCCAGCAGGAATATCGAGTAGGAGGTGGGAAGTAAAGTAATCTTCCCACCGTCCTCTCACACCACC
>CAZASA010000009.1:0-50678 GCA_964487685.1 uncultured Planctomycetales bacterium | reverse complement strand
CAAGACAACGGCCAAGAAAGACCTGGCCCGCATTGCCATGACCTATGGCCATGTGTATGTGGGTGCTGTGGCCATGGGCGCTAAGGATGAACATACTTTAAAGGTGTTCCTGGAAGCAGAAGCCTATGACGGTCCTTCTCTAATAATAGCCTATAGCCATTGCATTGCCCATGGTATTAACATGACCACCGGGATGCAGAACCAAAAGGCGGCTGTTCTCTCAGGGTATTGGCCTTTATTCAGGTACAATCCGGACCTTGTCAAACAAGGCCTGAATCCTTTACAACTAGATTCAGCAAGCCCCAAGGTTGCGCTTAAAGAATTCACGGACCTTGAAAACAGGTTTAAAATGCTTAATAAAATTAAACCTGATGTTGCCCAAGTACTTGCCGGGCAGGTCCAGGAAGATATAAATAACCGTTACCGGATCTTACAAAAAATGGCTTTACCCAATCAAGAATAGGGAGTGACTATGGACTTATCAACAAGTTACATGGGCTTGAAATTAAAGAATCCATTGATCGCAGCTGCTTCACCATTGACCAAGAACCTTGATAATTACAAGCGCCTTGAAGATGGAGGGATCGCGGCGATCGTCAACCATTCCTTGTTCGAAGAACAGATCACCCATGAGGTCGGCGAGCTTCAGCATTATTTGAGCAAAGGGTCTGAAAGTTATGCTGAGTCCCTGACCTATTTCCCTCAAGTAGATGATTTTAATTTAGGTCCGGAAGAATATTTAAGCCATATTTTTAAGGCCAAAAAAGCGGTCAGCATCCCGGTGATCGCCAGCCTTAACGCACGCACCGAAGGCGGCTGGGTGACCTTTGCCAAGCAGATCCAGCAAGCCGGGGCGGATGCCCTGGAATTAAATGTGTATTTCATGGCCACCAATCCGGACATGGACGGGCGTTATATTGAAGATGTCTATCTTGAAATTCTCCAGCAGGTAAAATCAGTGGTAACGATCCCTGTGGCCATCAAAATCGGCCCGTATTTCAGCGCCTTTGCCAATATGGCCAAGCGTTTGGACCAGGCAGGGGCAGATGCCCTGGTATTATTTAACCGTTTTTATCAACCGGACATTGACCTTGAGGAGTTGAATGTTGTTCCTCATCTGGAATTGAGCGGGTCTTATGATATGCGCCTGCCTTTACGCTGGATCGGGGTCTTGTTCGGCCGTATCAAGGCCAGTTTGGCCGCGACGACAGGTATTCATTCCAGCGAAGACGTGATCAAAATGGTGATGTCAGGCGCTGATGCGACCATGCTTTGTTCCGTTTTATTGCGCTATGGACCTGATCATACGAAGGTGATCATCCAAGGTATTGAAAAGTGGATGGAGGAACACGAATATAAATCCATCGCGCAAATGAAGGGAAGCATGAGCCAAAAATCATGCGTGAATCCCGAGACCTTTGAACGCGCCAACTACATGAAGACACTTCAAAGTTATAAAGAATCTTTTTAAGTGCTTTTGGCTACGAAAGCTTCGCTGATCTTTTTTCTTCTGAGCTTTCTTACCGTGATCTGAAGACCGTTTGCATTAATGATCTCACCGCCGTTAAAAGGCTTGGTCGTATGCCGCTGGCACCAGTCTGCCAGTTTCAAATCGCCTTCAT
This sequence comes from uncultured Planctomycetales bacterium, assembly GCA_964487685.1. Taxonomy (GTDB): domain Bacteria; phylum Omnitrophota; class Gorgyraeia; order Zapsychrales; family Fredricksoniimonadaceae; genus JABDGZ01. The sequence continues at coordinate 49,056 of CAZASA010000009.1, read as the reverse complement.
TAGGCCAGCTTAATCCTACTGTTTTAGCCAACGCAGACATAGTGACTGCGCCTCCAACCAGCCATTGATTGCCGTAGGGATGGATATGGTTGGGAAGCCGGTCAAATTCATCCTCGATCTCTCCGACCAATTCTTCAATAATATCTTCCTGGGTTATCATGCCGATGATCTGATTTTGGGGATTTTCAACCAGGCTGATGTGCAGTTTTTCCTGGATCATCCTTTCCAATACCTTGGAGATCGGGGTGGTATCCATGAATTTCATGATGGGACGGATCGTACCCTTGATGGTCGGGTCTTCCGGGTTGATCTTGATGGCACCGATGATGTCCTTGAAATTGATGTATCCCTGGATCGATTGGGGATCGTTGAGCTTTTCGCTGACTGGAAAGCGCGTATGCATGTCCAAGTGGGCCAGGACCAGGGCATCGGCCAGGGTGCTGTTAAGCGGGATCATGCACATGTCAGCGGCTGGGATCATAATATCTTTGATGGGTCTTAGGGAAAGTTGGGCCGCAGACATGACTATTTTTTCCTGTTGGGCATCGATGAGGCGTGATGTCCTGGCCAGGGCCAGGGCCGCGGTAAGCTCGTAGAGACTGCTTTGAGTGTCGGCCTTGGGGCTGTTGACCGGCTTATTCTTATCAATGAATTTAATGGCGCCTTTCACGATGAATTCCATTGAGGAGACGAAAGGATTGGCGATATAGGAGAAATACATCATGAATGTTGATAATCTAAGGACGACGAATTCACTGTTCTTGATCGCGAAGATCTTGGGGATAAGTTCGGCGAAAATGATCGTAAACGTGCTTAAAGGAATGATCAAGGTGACCAAGCTCAGGAATTCAGCAAGATTTTTTGACAAACCCAACGTATGTTGAAAATAAGGGTTTAGTGCTTCGGTGACACCTGCGCCGCCGATGGCCGCGGCAATTGAACCGACAAAGGTGACCCCTAACTGTACGACGGCCAGACTTGCTTCCATGCGGTCCTTCATGAACAAAGCTTCAACGGCACCCTTGACATTGGCATGCACCAAATAGGTAAGTTTGGTCCTTGAGATAGAGGCCAGCCCCATTTCATAGGCGGAAAACACCGCATTGAGGACGATCATGACCAGAATTATCAGTAATTCATCTAAAAAATACATTTGAATCTCCCCCAATAATAGTTCTTGTATATTATATCAGACTGTTGGTATACTGAAAGCCGAATTGCAAATGGTTAAAACCTATTTTCCTGCCCCAGAAGAGTGAAACGATTGGTTTTTATCCCCATTCATAGTGTATACTGTAAATAGGACTAATATCTAATCAATTTTGTTTAGTGGCGGCAGGTATGTACCGAATTTATTTTTTTCGTATCCTATTTGTTTCAGTTGTCGCGGTAATTTTTATTACTACAGATGGCTTCTGCCAGGCTTTATCAATTTCCCAAAGCCAAATACCCACCCAAAGCGGCCAATCATTTGATGTTCCACTATATGCTCAAATTGACCAGTCAGCTCCGGTGTATGCTTTAGGATTAAATGTAAGTTACGATAATACCTTGCTTACTCTTAACAGTGTATCAGTTGGCGCAGACACTCAAACTCAGTCATGCCATCTATTTACAAACAATTCAATTGCAGGACAAGCCAAGATCGGAATTTATTGTAACACAGCCTTACCCACTGGATCACCAGCGCCTCCGGATGAAATTGCCATTGCTCATTTTACCCTAATAAGTACACCCAATAGCTCCAATCCCAGCAGTCCTTTGACAATCAATGGCGAGTTTAATGAAATCTTGCCTATGATTGCTTATACAGGTAATTTGATGGTTGGACAGCCTGTTCCAACGGTGAGCTTAATGGCTGATAATTCTACATATACGGCTCCAGCGACCATTAATCTGACAGCCAATGCTTCCGTGACGTTTGGGAATATCCAGGAAGTTGATTTTTATAATGGGTCAAGCTTAATAGGGAAGGCACTGACTAGCCCCTATACTTTCCCGTGGTCTAATAATACCCCTGGATCTTATACTCTCACCGCTCAAGTGATCCTAAGTAATAGCAGTGTTACTGCAATCTCCCTGCCGGTTAATGTGACAGTTAATCCCGCGGCTGTTGTGTATCAGCTTCCGGTGGTCAATGCCGGCATTGCTCGAAACATCACCTTACCGGCAACAGCCGCTTTAAATGGTGTTGCCATTGACGTTGACGCAGGGGATTTGGACCCGACCTGGAGCCTGGGTTCATTTACAGGGATAGGGGCAGGAACAGTATCATTTTCTAATGCCAATGCATTGAGCTCTACAGCTACTTTCTCTTTGCCTGGGACCTATGTACTGAATTTATCAGTCCAAAATACCAATACCAAACAAACGAATAGCAGCAATGTTACCATCACGGTCAATCCCACGGTTGTTGTTGATCAACCTCCTGTGATTACAGCAGTCAATGACCAAACAGTCACTGCAGGAAATACGCTTTCCTTTAATATAGCCGCCTCTGACTCCAATGAAGATGCATTGACGTATAGCGCTTCGAACCTGCCACAAGGGGCAATATTTGACCCTTCAACCCGGACGTTTATATGGACACCAGGCTCAACTCAAACAGGTTCTTATACGGTCCATTTTACAGTAAGTAATGGCAATAGTTCTGTATCCGAAGATGTGGGCATAACTGTAAATCCTGTTGCGGACAATAGTTCTTCACCGGTAATTACAACAGTGACACAACCGACTGACCAAACATCACAACCATCATCGACAGATTCATCAGCACAGACGCCGCCGGCAAATCCATCACCGCAGGCAGCTGTGGCACCCAGTGTTGCCAAGCTTCAAAAAACGATATTACATGGTATCTACGTAGGAAGTGTTGTTAATTCTAATCCGGATCAATCGACTGAAGGGCCCGATACATCTCAATCGTATCAGGAAATAGATAGTTCCGGATATATCGGAAGCTCTGGAGAAATAAATGCGACATATTAGAAAATATATATTTGCCATGGGCGGTATGTTTTTATTAGGGACAATATTCCTCAGTCCATGTCCTGCCCAAACAACCAAAACATCAGTCATAGGGGATGTCTCGGGAGATGGTAATGTGACGATGTATGATGCGGCCCTGGTGGCAAGATATGTGCAGGGCTTGGCGACTTTAACGCCCGGTCAGATCGCCAGTGCGGATGTCAATCAGGATGGAAAGGTAACAATCGACGATGCCAATCTGATCGCTCAAAAAGCTGTTGGTTTGATTCAGCAATTGCCCAGCACTAATGTGAGCTATACCTTTTCAACAACCGCGGGTCTCAGCGGTACTATCGGAGCAAACGGGATCAGCTTCATGAGCCTTAATGGCAGGAATGTGATCGAGCCAGGTTCCTCATGGACAGAGAAAAATGCCGGTGATTATGTCACCGAATGCGGGGATTCTTTTAACAAAGGCTTCACGAATGAGGGCTTCCTTAATTGCGGCAATGTCAGTCCACAGTTAAATCCGGGGAATTATCCGTATCCTAATGAGCTTAAACTCGATTTTACCAAGGTCATCAGAACCATTGAACAGGTAGATGCCAATGATTTTATCGTCATACATATTTATCCTAACTCAAAATATACGTATACCTATAAGATATCAGGAGAAGATATCAGCATAACCACCCAGGTAGATAATAATTCCTTGAATAACCAATTATTTTATAATTTACGTTTTGAGGGCATGGCCCTTAATTTTGCTGATCCGTTGGGCAATGACGTGTTGAATTCAAGCAATATGGATATATGGCATGACAATTATATTTCGTATTATGGCAGGACATTGTTCCATCCTTCAGGTTGGAATCCCCTAGGGGCATGGTTTTTTAAGAATAATTATTATGGTGTCAGTTTTATGCCCATGGATCAATATAATCAGAGGAACATGGTTTATGAAGATTGGGCTCCTCATCCTGATTATGCCACTTCATCTGACCGTTACCCTACATATCTTTTAGAACAGCCAATAGCGCCCGGCGCCTCAGCCACCAACACCTTGATGTTTCGTTTTAGCAATGATATTAATTTTAAACACCTGTTGGCCCCCTATAAAGATAACTATCTCAAAAATCTTCCGGTAGCGCAATATCAGCCGGATGCCAGGCCCATTTTATTCACCTCAGAAGCGGACAGTTCTTATGTTACGGATAACCCGTATGGTTATTATCCGATGAATTACGGCCCTAATTCCGGCCGGCGTTGGGATGTGGTTTCCAGTATGACAGCCTACCTAACATCGTCAGTCGATAGCATTAAGAATGCAGGAGGGCAAGGGGAGATCTTCTGGGCCCCGCAGGGATGGAGTTGGCAGGGTTCTCCGATGTACACGCCGGCCATGGACCAATTCCCACCGGTGGCGTTGACCAATATCCAGAACATCATGATCCCAGGGTTTAACAACAGAAATTTAAAATTTGGCCTTGAAGACCGGCCGGACCTTGATAATACCTATGGTACGTGGCAGCAATTATCATCAGATGACCCTGTGGCCATGGCTAATCTTTTGAAAAGATTTGATTTCACCAAACAATTTAACCTCACTAATCAGGCAGGCTCCCAACTTTATTACCTGGATTCTTTTGGTTCTACCCTCAATGATAGGAAGATCATGCAAGCTATCCGTGCGGAATTAAATAAACCTATCACGATCAATGGGAACAGTACACCTATCAATACTTTGACCTTCACGGAATTCAATAACGACCAGGTTTTGCCTTATACGGGATTTTATACTGAATTAAAGAGAAACGCCCAGGGAGTGATTTTTACCAGCAATATAACCAACATTACCTTGGCAATCTATCAATGGCTTGTTCCTCAAGGAGTTTATGCCGCTACCATTCGCGACTATAACACCATCACTGCGGAAGATGGATGGAAATGGCTGGATGAACATAAGATAATACCCCTGATATTTGACTGCAGTATCAAAGGCTGCACGCCAGTTGATGAAACGAATTTCGTAAAATCCCTTAATGTTCAATATATTGACCCGGCAACCAATTCATGGCTGGCTTATCCACTCCCGGCTGTTCCGGCTAATTTCAGCGCACAGGCCGGGTCTTCCACGCAGATCAATCTTAGTTGGAATACGGTCAGCAGTAATGATTATAATTCCTATAGGATCGAGAGGAGTTTAGATAATGGGAACACCTGGCAAGTGCTGGTAACCCTTATGGACAATCAAACTAATTTTACTCCGAGCTTTTCAGATACCGGACTTAACCCTGCCACTAGTTACTCCTACCGAATCCAAGTTTTTAACGATTTTGCCGGATCATCAGCTTATTCAGCACCAGCTTCTGCAGTTACTCCCGCGTAAATATTAAATTTCTATTAAGTTTTCTTTACAAAAGCTTAACCTGCCGTTTACTCATTCCTTAAAAATACAGTATATATTTACATCATGTTCAAGATTAAATTATTCTTGCGCCTGCTTTGCTGGACAGTGCTGTTTTTTTTCAGCATTAATGTCATAGGGGAAGATGCGGCCAGGGCATGGTCTATTGCGGAATCTCAAACAGTCAATATGCTTCCGCCGCCGGGCACATTGTTACCAACTTCATTAGCATACTCGTTGCCGATCCTCAAAGCCATTTCCATTAATCCTAATGACCCCTTTAAGATCGATTTTGTCCTGGATACGGCCAATGATAGCCCCTCCCAGCAGATCGACCAAAAGCAAGTCGACCTATTGATTAAATATTTTTTAAGTTTTCTGACGCTGCCTGAAGAAGAGCTTTGGGTTAATCTTTCACCTTACGAGAAAAATCGCATCATCACCTCAGAATTTGCGACCACCAATGCCGGGCGTGACATGCTTGTTCAGGACTATATCCTTAAACAATTAGCTGCTTCACTGACATATCCGTATCAGCAAACAGGAAAGCTATTTTGGAAAAAGATCTTTGACCGGGCAAAGGTCCAATACGGCAATACCGATATCCCTGTGAACATATTTAATAAAGTTTGGGTGGTGCCTGACAAGGCCATTGTGTATGAAAAAAACGGATCAGCCTATATTGCTGAGAGCCGATTGAAAGTATTGACCGAAGAAGATTATTTAAGCATCGAAAAGCACAGTGCCCAACTGGACGTGCCTTCATCAAAAAGGCCCAAGATCGATGAAATATCCTCTGAAATTACCCGTGAGATCATCATTCCCCAGCTGGAGCGGGAGGTTAATGAAGGCAAATATTTTTCTCCTTTGCGCCAAATGTATAACTCTTTGATCCTGGCGATTTGGTTTAAGAAAAGATATAAGCAGAATTTGATCTCCAAGGTCTATGTGGATCGTAAAAAAACATCCGGCATCACCTTAAGCGAAGGACAGGTCAAAGAAAAGATCTATGCCCAGTATCTTAAAGCTTATAAAAAGGGGGCTTATAATTTTATCCGCGAAGACCTTGATGAAAATTTAAAGGAAACGATCCCGCGTAAATATTTTTCAGGCGGGTTTTCTTTTGTTGATGCACCCACGCGCGTTTCTTTTCGACCCGCATCCCAGCTATTTGCAAACCGCGCCATCATCGGGGTCATCAAAAAAGGTCTTTATCGTTTTACATTGAATTTAATACCGGAAGGTATATCAAAACAGAGGCTTTTAGCCTTGGCAGCGGGCACCACGATGATGATAGGAGGGATGCGTCATGCCAATGGTCAGACAACAGTCCCTGATAATCCGGATACACAGACATCCCTTAATATAGTGGACCAAAATCCAATGATTGTTGATTATGATCGGCAGATCAAGGAACTGACTGATCTAGACACTCTTCAAAGTGATACCTTATTTGGTAACATCGTGGGTTGGCGTGGACAGCCTGGTCCTACGGAAGTTAAACTCGGCGGCTTGAAATCTGAAAAAGCCGCCGCAGAACAAATGCTCTTGGCAGGGCAGACCCTTGATGCTACTAAACTTAAGGAAGCTTATATACAGGGTAGATTGAAGGTCCTTAATATTCAAATTGGGAGAAAACTGCTGAGGATAGATGCTTTGTCAGAAGTCGCGCCCCAAAATCCAAGATCAGGTTATATAGATCCCAGGCGCTTTGTTCATCATGAATTGGTGGTCCTCCAAGATCAATATAATGAGGAAAAACAAAGATTGGCTGATTTGATGAAATTAACGGAAGCGGCCCCTCTTTCGGCAGTAGAAGCCCCTGCACCTGAAGTTAAAAAACCGGTAGAAACTCCTCAAACTAAACCAGCAATACTTCAAATTCAACCAACGGTGCAACCTTCAGATTTGATCACCCCTAATGTAGTTGTACAAAATTTATTCCAAGGGGGGGTTGATCCTATACAAATGGGGCCGATAGATAACCTAAATTTAGAATTTGATTTCTTTGCATCAACGCCTCAACCAGTTGCACCTCCTGCAGCTGCGATACCGGCAACGCCTCCTGCTGCCGCAGCACCAGCTGCGCCTCCTGCCGTAGCAGCACCAGCTACACCTCCTGCAGCTGTGCCTGCGCCGCCTGCGTCTCCGATTGTACCCAACCTTCCTCCAGCTCCTCCGGCACCACCTACTGTCCCTGCGGTTGCTCCAGCAAAAGTAGCCCAGGAATTGGGAACAGGCCCGTATCAAGTTGATATTCCTGTGGCAGCGATTCCTGTTGAAGACCATCTTGAGGCAAGGTATACCGGCATTGTTACAGGATTTGACCCGGACAAAAAAGAATATAAAGAGTATGTAGCCCCGGGAAAACGGGATCATGTTCTTTTTCTTTTAAGTCCGGAGTTATATGGCCGTCTTGAGCGACTTACTAATCAGTTAGATATTCGAAAGCATCATTTATCTGATCTGCAAGGGCTATTTGCCAAGCAAGCAGCAACACAAGAAGAAGTCGCCAATGCTCAACAACAAGTGGACGATTTAGCTAAACAATTGGCCCAAGCAGAAGAGGAAAAAACTGCATGTGAGGTTTTTGCCCCCCATGATCTTACGGTGCGGGATATATTGGTGCATAACGGAATGCAAGTTAAAGCAGGAGATCCACTGCTGGATATTTTAGACAGGCAGAGGGTCCGTGTTAATTTTACATTACCGACAACAGTGAATTATTTTAACAGGATCAAGGATTTTACAATTCACGGGATACCGGTCACAAGTATTCTTAGTTTTGATTGGTCCACAGATCCGTTACAAAAGAATGCACAGATCAGTGCGGTTGTTATGACGAAAGCAGCGATCCCTCAAGGCCTGGAATCTGAATTAAAAGCGACATTTTTTCCACCACTTGTTTATTTTAAGGACCTTAATGCTAATACAGGACAAGACCAAACCTTGGCCCCAGTCCGCAAAATTGAGGAATATGTCATCAGAGCCCCGGAAGCAGGTCCGGTCCAATATTTTGTCCATGAAGGGCAGGTGGTCAAAGCAGGGGATTTGTTAGCTCAATTTGATCCAACCCATTACCAGGAAGAACTTGAAAGCACACGATTATCGATAGGGGCAATTGACCTTCAGATCAGCCAAGCCAAAAGTCCGGATGGTACGTGGATGATAACACGTGATCAATTAGACAGCTTAAGTTCCCAGAAGGCGGAACTAAACTCAAAAGAGCAAGAGTTGGAAATAGATATTCAAAATTTGCAGGTCCGTGCCCCTGCTGATGGCATTATTGAAAACATAGCTGCCTATCGATCAGGGATTGTTGGCAGCCAGGATGAAATTATTCGTGAAAGGACTGGCACTGTATTAATAGGAGAAGCGGATAATTTCAAAGGGTTGGTTTTATTCCCGCGCTCAGCCAAGATCAGCATCGGGGACCCTGTTATTATTGAAACTCCTCAAGGGATACGTTTGCCCGGAAGGGTTAGTGCAGTTAACCAAACACCCTATGATCTGACAAGGGATTTGAAAGGATATCAAGCCATTGAGGTCATGGCCGTTGACCTTCAGGGGATTTTAAATCCGAATTTACCGGTGAACATCATTTTATCCAAAGATAAAGATGATAAAGAAAAGCAAGTGGTCCTGGATGCTTTGCTTACAGCAGGAAAGCTATCTGGAAACACCATAGCCGCAGGTTCACCGCCACCGTCACCACCGCCGCAATCAGACAATTTGACATCCATAGTGGGTTTAAATCCAGATATTTCTATCGTGCAAAACACCATTAATCCACCTACTCCTGGTCTGCCGCTAGGTTTGCCGCAAACAAGACCAACACAGAATTCCTTAGATTTAAACAGCGTCTATTCCTTGGTTACCGGAAATACACTTGTAACAGGCGTTGACACCCTTGATATGTTGGAAAAACATGTCGCCGAAGCTATTCCCTCAAGCACGGAGGTCGACCTTGTCGGCAATATTTATACGCAGAACGGGAAATTAGTGTTCAGCGGGGGTGTTATGGGAATGTTGAATGGTGAAGGCCAGGCAGGAGCATCGTTCGGAACCGGCGCAATTACAAATCTTGCATCGGCGGTGGCAGGGAGAGTTACGGATCTTGTTACCCATAAGCAGCAAAAACAAACACGCTTTGCCATGAAGTTGACGGATATTTTCTGTGATAGTGCATTGGCCAATCGTATGCATCAGGCCTATGGGGCCCAGGATTTATTTATTGATGCAGTGGCCACAGATGTGAAACTTGAACAATTAAGACTATTAAAATCTGCCTTGGAAAACGCCAAAGAGGGGATGATCGCGCGCGAAAAGGGAGGTTTTAGTTTAAAGATAGATGAAGACCCTCTTATTGCGAATATCAACGAGATCACGGCCCAAATAGCTTCCTTGGAAACCCATCGGGTTGATCTAACTGAGCAGTTGAACCTTTTGATAAATCACTCAAGGACAGACATGCATTTTAATGGGGCCTTTACCGGGGCTTTGCCATGGAACAAGGATTTTTCACCCTTTGATGCAAAAACAATAGCAACAATGAGGGAAAAACTTATCGGTAAGGACACTGTAAACCCCCGGCTTCAAGGGGTGATCGCTGCCGACCAAGGTGTTAAGATGAGCAGTGATCTGCAAGATTTGGATGATTTACCCGCAGTCAATTTAGGTGAAGTTTTCCTTAATGGCGGCTTGCCTTTGCCTGATCTATCTGAACCCTACACCGGACAACGTACTTCTACTCTCGGAGTCGGATCAAATCCAGGAGCAACGTTCGTGATCCCGGTGATGAATACGCTTCAAACTACCCGTAAGGCATTTTTTGAATTAGAAAAGCAGAAGTCTCAACTAAATATTGATCGGGTCAAAGCCCAGCTCATTACCCAGTTTGAACAGTCGATAGGGGAGATCAATCTTTTAAGTTCCCAGATCCCCCAGGCCCATGAAGCGTACCAGCATGCTTATTCCGTATGGAGATCGAACGCCAGCCGAGTGGGGATTAATTTTACGATCGATCAATTGGATAAGGAGGAAGTGCAAGTAAATACCCTCGGGCAACAATACATCAATCTCAGGGCCCAATATTTTACGGCAGAAGCCAAATTAAGGGAATTAGGCGTGTTGGGCCAGGAAACAGCTAAGCCGGGCAATCCAGACGTAGTAACCAGTTTTCAAATAATGGTTTCAAACGCTGTCGGTGTTGGGCTTGGATTAGATGTCAGTTCATTGCCAACTCAGGTCAAGCCATTTCCTAAACCGGTCGCGGCCAATGAAGAATTTTTGGGAGCAGGAGTTGTTAATTTTACGGTGGAGGATACGGCAAGTGCCTGGGCTTTAATGCACAATAATCCACCAGCAGGACCTGCGGCACCACCGCCGGCTGCACCGCCAGTTGTACCGCCTGCTCCTGCGCCAGCGGCAGAGGCTGTTGAAGGGCCGTTAGAAAATATAGTGAAAATCCTGACCACAGAACCAAATATTTTTGTTCGTACCGATGCCCTGCATCATTTTTTAAATGATCCAAAATATTTGAATGATAAGAACTTTTTTCCGGCGTTACATGAGGCTACGTTAGGATCACCATACGCGGAAGATACTTGGCAGCTTTTAAAATACATGGAATCACAAAAGAATCATGGGTTGGGATTCTTTTTCCAAACGATCGATGAAGCCAAAAAAAATAATAAGCATGCCTTGGCAGACCAGTGCTTCAAAATCATAAGGGATATTTTATTGATCCCGGATTCTTTAAAAGATTTAACACCATCTAATTTTGAAAATGTTGCCCCTGATACTGTGAACCGGGTTATTTTGAGCTTCCTTCTGCAAGGACCGACCGGCAAAGCCCAGGAGAATTTTTTTCGAAGCGATTTTTGGTCGGACGTTGACCTGGCTAGGGCGGAAAATAGTGTGGACCTTTTTATTGGTAATAATCCGGGCAACGCAGATATTGGATTATATAAAAGATTAAGAGATGAGTTTAGGTATTGGATCCGCCAAAGACAAGGTTTGGCCAATATAAATAATGTATTTGATCCTGGCGGTTTGGAGAAGCTGGCAGGGACAATTTTTGCCCATGACCAATTTTCTTCTACTAAGTTTGATGAAATGAAACAAGGGAATATTGATTATTTAAACGGTTCCACGCGGCGGGATATGGAACATGATCTTTTCCCTCCATTATGGCAAAGCATTAAGAATGCATCAGATGACCTTATTGCCGCCAACAAGGTTGGCCTGTTAAGTGTTCCATTTTATGATATGACCGGAGTTGTCCCATCCTATAATATCTTGGCTGATTTCAATGTTCGCGGATCAAAGGAACAAAGTGATTATATCGCCCACTTGTCCAATGTCCTTGAATTGGCCGAAATCATCACTTCGCCATCAACTTTGCAGGATTCTGCCCGTAACGATGCCCTGAATCGTTTATTGAACGATATGGGTTTTCAGGGATTGCTTGAGGTTTTAGAGATTTACGCAAACGCAGACCCATCCAATGCCAAAGATGTCCAATTAATGGGATTGATCGAATCAAAGGAACTTGAGGGGCCTCTTAAGGCAAATTTAGGTTCTTTTAGATCTTCCAGTGCCGCTAATGCCGATCTTGAAAAAGCTATGAATAGAATGTATGGCCGAAACCCCCATGCAGGTTGGGCCTTGGACCTTGTCCTGCAGGCGAAAGACAATCTATCCCTACATTCAGCCACGGACCTTCGCGGGCCGGACTATGTCAATGCCCAGGTCTGGATCAATGCATTCTATCAAGGGAGGGTATATGTTAAAAAAGATAGAGATGCACAATGGTTATGGTTTGGGGGGGATCGTTTAGAAAGTCCGGGCAGGGTTGCGTTGTTAAAGACCATCGATACAGAACTTCATACAGAGACCGATCCCATAAAAGCCAAAAGATTTATTACAGATCAAATGGGCCTTGACCAGGCTTATTGGTTTAAAGTATGGCTTTCGCAATACATGGACATAGATCTTACGGTAAATAAATTTCTTGGGTTTATAGGCAAGGACAACAGTCCCCGTGTCAAAAAATGGTTTTCTTATGTTGGCGTTGACCTTACCGATCCCAGCCGTATGCATGCTTACAGGGATTTAAATAGTGTAAGTGCTGATTTTAACGATTACATTGGCAAAAATGACCAGTATCTTCCTGGCTTTACAGTATCGCAGATCATTTCTTATTTAACCGTAGCTTTATTAATTGGCTCGAGAACTTATTATGTTGTAACTCATAAGATTAAAATTAAATTCTCAAGCGACAGAAAATTGACATTTAAATTTAAGCATATGTTAAAGGGCCCGCTAAGACCATTTAAATTTAAAGGTAATGGGAAATCAAATCCGGCAATGACCTCTGATCTTTTGCCTCCACCAACGGAAGCCTTAAAACTTGCGGTGGGCCCTTTGAACATATGGTATGCGGTGTTGTCCCAATTGGACAAACAAGACAGGCTGGACCGGGGAGTCATAGAGCAATTTGATATCATGCTTGCCCAGGGTGAAATTGTGTTCTTGAAAATGAAATATGACCCTACTTTAGTTTGGGGTGGAGAAAGTGAGACCCCTAAAAATGTCATCTATACAAGGACTTATCAGAACCTGCTTTTGATGGCTGTTGATACGCTCCTGATCTTGCAAAAAAGGGTACAGCTGGATAAATTAACACGACTGGAACGGATCATATATGCAAACCAGATCAATAAACTTTTGATGTTTATAGATGCTATCAGCGAGATGTTATATGAGCTGGCCCTTCGACAGAACGTCGAAACTAAGATGAGCGACAAGTTCGAAGATGAGCATTGGTCGGAGAGCTGGAGATGGTTTAGACCGCTTAGGTTGAATTTACTGGCTCGAAAGGTCAAGAAGGACCAGACTCTTTTAGAGAAATCGGTAGATGAGTTCATGGAGAGACTTCCGGTTGTGTTGGAGCAGGGGAATATTTTGTTCCCGAATATGTACCGGAACATCCCCCAGATCGTCGAAGTGAGTAAGGAAAAAATGGATTATGTGATCAAGGGGGGAAGGACATCGTTTAGTTCATTGTCCTATAGCGACCGCAGGAAGATCAGAAATTCAAATTTGGGAAGAGGGGTAGCGCTTTTGATAGGACTGACTTTCTCAATTGTCGCAATATTGGGAACAATTTTGAACGTTCCGGGGATGACATTCGGGGATATTTCATTTTTTGGTTCGATCACCACTGCAATCGCGCTTTGGCTCTATTGGGGTCAAAATGCGGCCATTTGGAATATGGAATGGAAAGATATATTGTTCAAATTAGTTGAACGCAGGTTGACGAAGAAATATCAAAAGATGTTCAAGCCCTATGGTCTGGTCATAGGTAAAAATCAAAATAATATTGATCAGAATATCATTAGATTAAATGATTTAGCAGGCGCGGAGGCGACCAAAATGGTATTAGAGGCCCCGGCGCCGAGTTTTGCCATAGTTGTGGTCATTCCTCAACATCCGGAAGATGTTGAGAGTACTATAAGGGATATCAAAGGTATGCAAGGAAGGCTCGTCAGAAAGGACGCCGAAGTGACAATATTGTCATCGTTAAACGAGAAGGGCGGGATTGTTTATAATAGAACCTTACACGAGCGCAAAAACTTAGTGATAGTATTACCACCACGATACGAGGGGGACGGAAATGTTTATATGGACACCTTACCCAGGGTCAAAGCCTTTCTTGGCGCGGCTTGGGAAGGTTCAAGGGAGGCCTATATTTTTCATAATACAGGGGTCATTAAGGATGAGGGCATTAAGAGGTCCCTCCTTGAAAGGGCTTTTATTAATTTAAATCTGGTGGCAACCAGCGGACCTACGTCAAATCCCGGTGACGTCCTGATCGATACCGGTTTTGACTATCGGGGGTCGGCAACCGGTATCCCCGCTTCTGGGGTTACATTAATGACAGCCATGGCCAATAAGCGCGGATTAAAGCATGCTATTTTAGTCCATACGGTCATTAACAAAACTGGCCAAACCAGGGTCAAGGACCTATTCATTAAGCTGGATATTGACCACATATTGGAAGACAGGGAAAGATCGCGGGAGGGGACAATTTTGGGTGAATTAAAAGATGCCGGCTATGATCTGGAAAATCCGGATGTCCTTCAGTATCCGGTATCAAGCGGTATTGTTTTGATTGGCCAGAACGCGAGGAGATTTTATTTAAGAATTGGCGACTATATAGCAAAAAAGAGATTGCAAAAAGTAATACCCTTTAAATTGTTTGCGGATACCATGATCCCGGCGAATTTAAGGAATTTTTGGGGAAATAATACGCGCACGGAAGCGACGGATTATTCTGATGAAAGGATCGATTGGAAGGATATTAAAGATGGGGGGCTTAGTGAGGCTTGGGAGAAGAAAACCCCCACGCATCAATTATTATTGGGCTTTTACCAGCACGTTCATAATATAAGTGCTGATGAAGGAGTAGAGTTCGACGCTTATAGCCCTTCTTCAAATTCTGAATACATGTTTATTTTACGGGGGAAAACCGATGAAGTAAGGGATGAGCTGATGAGGAGGGACCATATATTAGGACTATTACCTACGGCCGCTGCGGCAACCCCTGCCATGATATCTCATTCAACAGAGGGCGGGATTGATTTCTCAAGAGCCAGTGAAAATATGCAGGTCAAACAGGATGAAAATGGCCTTTTTACCGGCTCGCACCAGGAGGCATTCTCTGGGGTATTGGCGCCATTACAATCTTTTCAAGGTTTTGGGTTTCAGGTCATTAAATACCGGCCAATTTCAAATCCGGTTGAGTTGTTTTTGGGGACATCCGCCGATAATAATGGTTCGTGGTTTTCAAGCAGGAGGGTATAGTTCAAATGGTTAAAAAGAACATATTGGTAGTCGAAGACGATAGGGACATCAGCGAACTGATCACCTATAATTTACAGCGTGAGGATTATGATATTTACTGCTTGTATGAGGGCGGAGGAGTGGTTGAATATGTCCGTCAACGAAAGCCGGACTCGATCATCCTGGACCTGATGCTTCCCCAAGTTGATGGGCTTGAGATCTGCCGCACCCTTAAAAATGACCCAACGACTAAGGGCATCCCTATCATCATGCTTACCGCTAAAGGCGAAGAAGCGGATGTGGTGGTTGGTCTCCAGATGGGAGCCGATGATTATATCCCCAAACCTTTCAGCCCCAAGATTCTGGTCGCCCGGATCAAGGCGATCACACGGCGGATCAAGGATGTTCAACGATCTACAGCCATCGAGGAGAATTTACGTATTTTGGGGGACCTTAGCATTGATCTATTGAAACATAGAGTTTCTTTTAAAGAACAAGCCGTGAAATTAACATCCATCGAATTTGATATCATTGAATTCCTCTCCCGGTCTCCGGGCAGGGTTTGGTCGCGTGAACAGATATTGAATAATGCCTGGAAGGACGGGAAATCCATCATTGACCGGGCGGTAGATGTGCATGTGCTTGGATTGCGAAAAAAATTGGGCAAGTCCGCTGATCTTATTGAAACCGTCAGGGGAGTTGGCTATCGCCTGAAGGATACACAATAGAATTTGCGGAGGGATTTTGTTTGGGGTAGAATGAATTTCAATGTCCTTCCCATTGAAGATCTTTTACCTTCTTTCAATAGCAGCCATCCTGCTTTTAGGTACCCTTGTTTATTCCAATAGCTTTCATGGCGCTTTTAATTTCGATGATGTTAATTCCATCGTTGATAATGCTTATATAAGAAATATCCACGACCTGCATCATATCTGGGATTTTTTGCCCAGGCGTTTCCTGCTATATCTTTCACTGGCCTTAAATTATCATTTCAATGGTCTAGACGTATTTGGATACCATCTTTTTAACCT
The DNA here is from genome assembly GCA_964487685.1 of uncultured Planctomycetales bacterium. Lineage (GTDB taxonomy): Bacteria > Omnitrophota > Gorgyraeia > Zapsychrales > Fredricksoniimonadaceae > JABDGZ01. Next base: position 32,802 of record CAZASA010000009.1, on the reverse strand, counting down.
CAGTGTTCATTTAATTTCAGCGGTGCTGGTATGGTGGTTGACTTTATTAACGCTTTCGACACCGGCCATGAAAGAACAGAGAATAGCTTCTCATGCCGGTACCATAGCACTAGGCGCGGGGCTCGTCTTTGTGGCCCACCCGCTTCAAACGGAAGCCGTGACCTATATCGTCCAACGGGCCGCGTCAATGGCAACGATGTTTTATCTGGCTTCCCTGTGTTTTTATATCAGATCAAGGTTATTGCCTAAGGGATTTTGGGCAAAGACAAGCTACATCGCCGCTTTGATTTTAGCCATCATGGCCATGTTCACCAAGGAGATTTCCGTAACACTGCCGTTGATAGTCTTATTATATGAATTTAGTTTTTTTAGGACCAAAAAAGGATTGAATTGGGGCTATGTGGCCCCATTTTTGTTAGCCTTATTGGTCATCCCGCTTACTATGGTCACGACCGAATCTCTCAAAGCCCAGCAGATCAGGGGCATTTGGGCCCAGAAGCCGGCTGATATTTCTAGCGCGCATTATCTATTGACCCAATTCAGGGTGATGGTCACCTATATAAGATTGATTGTCCTGCCGTTTCACCAGAACCTGGATTATGATTATCCTATTTCAAAAAGTATTTTTGAATGGCCCGCGTTTTTGAGCTTCATATTTTTATTAGGCATTCTTTATTTAGCCAAACAACTGTTCCTGAAGCATAGACTGATCTCATTTTGCATTTTTTGGTTTTTTTTAACGCTGATACCGGAATCAAGTTTTTTGCCGCTTAGGGATGTCATTTTTGAACACCGTCTTTATTTGCCCATGGCAGGTGTAAGCATATTGATCGTCGCGAGCGTCTATTATTTATGCGCAAGACACTATCTTAGATTTATAGGTATCCTGCTGATGGCTATTACCTGCTTTTCAATAATGACTTTTCAGAGGAATAAAGTTTGGAAAGGTGAGTTTACATTATGGAATGATACGCTTGGCAAATCTCCCCATAAAGCCAGGCCATTTAACAATCGCGGACTGGCGTATTTTCATCAGGGTCAATATGCTCAAGCTATTTCAGATTATAATAATGCCATCAAGGTTGATCCAAAGTACGCGGAAGCTTACTATAACCGCGGCCTTAGTCTTGATCAGGTAAGGTATTATCCGGAAAGCTTGCTTGACTATGATAAAGCCATTGAATTAAAACCATGGTATGGTGATGCCTATATTAACCGTGGTTTTATATATGCCAGGCAAGGCAAGTTTGACCAGGCATTGATCAATTTTACCCGGGCCATTGAGATCAACCCTGAAAATGCCGAGGCGTATTGTAACAGGGCCATTGTTTATTATTTGTTAAAGGACTATGATAAGTCATGGAACGATGTACATAAGGCGCAAAGTTTAAGAATCGCGTTTGACCCTAAATTCATCAGTCAGCTGAAAATAGCATCAGGCAGGGACAAGTAAATCACCTCGGAGATAACGGATATGTTCAAGGGCCCCAGAAAGTTTATTTTTCTGTTTGTCATAACGGTAATGTTAGGCCTGGGCACAGGTTTTTCCCAAGCCAAGGAAGTCATGCCCTTAGGCCCTCGCAATACAAAGATAGAGGGCAGTATCCCTTATACGGTTATCGGTAAATATGAAGCCCGGTTCAATGATTTTAGAGGATGGGTGGCACTCGAAGATAATTTACAAAAGGTCCAGTCGGTGTATTTGGAGATCCAGGCAGGGAGTATCAAATCGAATTGCCCATCGTGTGACAAGATCGCACGGTCCCGCCGATTGCTCAACACTGTTCGATACCCTAAGATCATATTTAAAAGCGACAGGATCACATTAAATAAGAATGGTTATAAGGTCGAAGGTGTTTTAGACATGCATGGCATCAAAAGGAAAATCGATTTTCCTTTTAAGATCAAGATCATGAACGATCATTCAGACAAGCATAGGACCATTGTGATCCATGGTGTTTGGTCATTGAACCGCAAACAATTCAATATCATCTGGAGCAGACGGCTTGACCAAAACGGTCTCGTCGTGGGAGATATACTGACGGTCAATTGGGAGATCAGATTGGACACAAGCAGCTAAAGGTCCTGCCTTGGAGATCATCCATTACGTATTGCTACGTATCAATTTCGGTGGTTTACCTTATAGCAGATGTTTGGGATTCATTGTTAAAATGACTTTACTTAAGTGCAAGTAATAGGTATAACTGAGTAGCCTAAAAACATTTAAATAGAGATAGAAAAGCCCACATGGTTTGGATTCTTTGCATATTTACATTATTCCTCAGCAGCTGCCAGCAAAAGCCCCAAGAGAGCCATTATAAGGAAGTTATTATCGATGCGGGCCAAGTCAATGCTCCCAGTGCTCCTGTGGCGACATCCATGCCAGCTGCAGGGTCCATGCCTTCAGACCAGAACAACATGTTTTCCTGGGACCTTCCTCAGGGTTGGCAGCAATTACCTGGCGATGGGATGCGCCTGGTGACCTTCCATTTATTATCTGACCCTAAAGCCATTGACTGTTCGATCGTTGCGCTGGGCGGCATGGCCGGAGGACTGGAAGCCAATTTGCGCCGATGGATGGGGCAGATCGGTATCCAGGCAACAGACAATGAACTTAATACCCTCATGTCATCTGCGCCAAGCACGACAATTAAAAGCGGGCAAGAGGGCAAGGTCTTTGATTTTACGAGCGTTCAATCAAATGCCAAACCATCGGATAAAAGCATGATCGCGGTGATAGTGTCATTTAATGAAGCCACCATGTTTGTCAAAATGTCAGGCACTGTTGATACCGTCAAGAGCAACAAAGCTGACTTTCTTAAACTTGTCAATTCCATTGAACCTCATATGGCACCGGCGGACACGTCAAGTCCCGCCGTTACTGCCAACCCCATGGGCCCAAATGCAGATCCTCACGCCGGATTAGATATGTCCGCGATGGGCGGGCTTATTGATGCGCCAACCTCACAGAATATTCTAACCTGGGCCGCTCCTGAAGGATGGACCGAAGAAGCCGGAAAACATATGCGGATGGTAAGTTTCCATGAAATGGCTGATCCCAAGGCCATTGATTGTTATATCATTGCTTTGGCAGGTCCTGCAGGCGGTATCGAGGCAAATTTAGAGCGCTGGCTTGGTCAATTAGGTCTTCAATCAACGGCGGATATGGTCAATCAATTATCCGCTTCAGCCAAAAGTGTTACGTCAAAGGATGGCCTTGAGATCAAGGTTTATGATTTCACTTCCTTTCAAACCCAAGGTAACCCGACAGACAACAGCATGATAGCCGCCATGGTCCCTGTCGATAATACGACTGTCTTTGTCAAAATGACAGGATCAATAGCTTCGGTGAAACAAAACAAAGATAATTTCTTAAAACTGCTTGGCTCGATCGCGCGTAAATCATGATAAAATTTTTAAGTTCGGCTAAAATCTCCGTTGTCTGCTTGTTTTTACTGTTTATCCTCACCTTTTGGGGCACTATCGCCCAGGTCCAGCAGGGTTTATACGCGGCCCAGGACCGTTTCTTTAATTCCTTCTTTTTTCTCGCCGCAGGTTTCATTCCTTTCCCCGGCGCGCAATTGGTGCTTTGGGTGTTCTTTGTCAATTTGATCTGCTCTATCATCATGACTTATAAAAAATATACCCAATGGGAAAATGCAGGGCTTTTGATCATCCATTTTGGCCTTATCATCTATTTTGTCGCGGCTTTCATGATCTTCCATGTCTCTCAGGAATCGTACGTGCATTTGGCTGAAGGCCAGGGGACCAATGTTTCGACCTCATACCAGGCCTGGGAATTGGACTACTGGAAAGGTGACGGTAAAGAACGCCGAGTGTCAGCCTTTGATACTAAGAATTTTAAACCAGGGTTCCTGGTCCCGCTTGATGACAAAACCTTTAGCCTAACGGTCAATAAATTTTATTTAAATAGTGATGCCTTTGCGGATCCTTCAGTCAAAAGTGATACGATCTTGTTAAACATCTCAGGCATCACCTTGCTTAGAGATAAGCCCATTGATAAGGAAAAGGAACAAAACATCGAGGGCGGTGTTTTTGATCTAAAATTTGATAATAAGGACTACTCTTTAATATTGTATGGAGCTGAGGCCCAGCCGACGCTTGTTCCGATCGATGGCAATAATTATTATTTTATCCTACGACATCAACGCTTCCCGCTGCCTTTTACCATCAAGCTGGACCATTTCAAGGCAGAGTTCCATCCGGGGACCGAAATGGCAAAAAGTTATGAAAGTTTGGTCACGATCACGACAGGGACATTGGAGCGCCAGGTGAGGATCTATATGAATAATCCTTTAAGGTACAAAGATTATACCGTCTATCAAGCATCTTATGATTCTGATAGCACGGGAAGGCAGTATTCGACCTTGGCGGTGGTCAAGAATTTTGCCAGGGTGATGCCGTACATCGCTTGCTTTGTTGTTTTCTTTGGCCTGGCCTTGCATTTTTTGATCCAGGCATTCCTATCGAAAGCTCGGGTATGAAAAATAAAATTATTTTCATAACAGCATTTTGTATATTCTTTGCCGGCACAGCTTTTGCCATGCCTGGAGTCAAAGACTTCACCAATTTTAAGCAGATCCCGGTTTTGGATAGCGGACGGCTTAAACCTTTGGATACCTTTGCGCGCAGTTTATTGACCCAATTTTCCGGCAAGGACCATTACGGGAAACAGGAGGCTTCTGCCTGGCTGGCCGGGCTCTTTTTTGATCCTGATTCAACGCTGAAGGACAAGATCTTCCTTATTAATAATCCTGATATCGCCACGGCATTAGGCATCACGCCACAGCAAGACCGGCGCTATACCCCAAGCCAATTACAGCAAAGCTACCGCATGCTCGTTCAACTGGAACAAGCGGCATCCAAGATCCCTGAAAAAGAACGCAGTCTGGCGGAGAATGAGATCTTGCGGGTCTTTGAGGCCATCAATCTTTACGCGGACCTGTCACGTTCCTTTGTGTTTGCCTATCCGCAAAGTGATTTTACGATCACCTCGGTGGCTGCCAAAACAAAATTGGGATTACCGATCGACCAAAACCAATTTAGTTTCATTGATATCGCCCTTCGGGCCGACAAGATCAAAATGACTGACCCCGAGCTTGTGCTGGTGGCCAATAATCTCTTCCGCTGGTCACAGGATTACAAAGGCCTGCCGTTTACTGTTATTCCCTCGAGCCAGGAAGGGAAGTGGTTAAGTCCCTGGGATGCGCTGACAACAGATTTCAGTAATGAGCAAAGCCGGCAATTGGTCATTCTTTGGAATAATATGGCCATCAGTTATGCTCAGGGTAATGATGTGGCTTTCAATATGTCCGCGCATCTATATTTGAGCACAGTACGTGATGCCTTACCCAAGGAAGACCTTAAAAAAGTAGATAAATTTCCGTTAGAACTTTTTTATCAGCAGAACAGCCCATTCACATGGTCGATCATGTTTTATATTTTTGCCTTTATCTTCTTTGTGGTCTCATTTTCTTCCACCAAGCCGCTTTGGTATAATTTGGGATTATGCAGTGTGCTCGCCGGGTTTGTTCCGCATGTCCTGGGGCTGATCATGCGGATCATCATCATGGCCCGGCCGCCGGTGTCCAGTCTCTATGAAACTTTTATCTTTGTCGGTTTTATTGCCGTCTTGTTAGGCCTTTTTATTGAGTACTACAATCGTCAGTGGCTCGGTATTGTCACCGCGGCTATCAGCGGAACAGCCTTATTGTTCATAGCCAATAAATACAGCGCCGAAGGGGACACCTTGAAGGTGCTGATCGCCGTGCTTAATTCCAATTTTTGGCTGGCCACCCATGTGACAACCATCACCATGGGGTATGCCGCCACCTGTGTGGGCGGTCTGTTGGGGCATATTTGGCTTCTCCAAGCAGTTTTTGGAAAGGACAGGGCTACACTAGATAAAACTTATAAAACAACTCTTGGTATCTTGGGGGTTGCCTTGACCTTGACCTTCCTGGGTACTAATCTGGGCGGCATTTGGGCAGACCAAAGCTGGGGCAGGTTTTGGGGCTGGGACCCTAAAGAGAACGGGGCTTTGATGATCGTGCTATGGACAGCCCTGCTTTTTCATGCCAAGGTGGCTCTTATGATCGGGCCCTTGGGCCTTGCTGTGGGGGCCGTGATCGGCATGATGGTCGTAATGTGGGCCTGGTTCGGGGTCAATCTTTTAAGTGTGGGCCTGCATTCCTATGGTTTTACCTCCGGTGTTGCCACCTCCCTGATCGTTTATGCGGTCGTTGAAGTCCTTTTTATCATTACCACCGCCTTCCTTATTAATAGCAAAAAATAACCCTTTGTAATTACGTATAACTACGCATTCTCCTGCGTAGTTTATCGTATATCTCTTTATTGGAAAATGAGGCATAGTTAATCTATGCCAACTCCTTTTAAATATATTTTCGGCCCTGTGCGCTCATGGCGTTTGGGCAGGTCTTTGGGCGTTGACCCTCTGTCATCCAAACATAAGATCTGTAATATGAATTGTATTTATTGCCAATTAGGCAAGACTGCCCGGTTGAGCAATAAGCGAAAAATCTTTGTGCCGACTGATGAAGTGATCGAAGAGATCAGGCGCATCCCGTTACATTATGTAGACCATATCACCTTCGCAGGACGGGGTGAGCCGGCCCTTGCTTTGAATTTGGGGGAAATGATCCGGGGGATCAAGGCCATCAGGAGTGAGAAGGTCGCGGTGATGACTAATTCATCGCTGATGAATATGAAAGAAGTGCGTGACGAACTGATGCTGGCGGATTTTGTCCTGGCCAAATTGGACGCCGGCGACCAATCGGTTTTTGATACCGTCGACCAGGGACGGGGACTCGTATTGGAAGAAATAATCCAGGGTTTGATGGAGTTCCGTGCCGCCTTTAAAGGCAAGCTCGCCTTACAGATCATGTTGGTCGACCAGAATATTGATAATATCCAGCAGATCGCACAGATGTCGAGACGGCTTGGCGCCAATGAGATCCAATTGGATACGCCTTTCAGGCCTTGTGCCATCAAGCCCCTTGAGCGCCAACGCGTGCAAATGGCCAAGAAATATTTCCAAGACATGCCGGTCGTCTCCGTTTTCGATGCGCCGCTCAAGGCCTATACGCCCATCGACGAGCAGGCGACCATAAAACGTCATGGGGATTTCCGCAAAACATTTTAAGATTTCCTTTGACTTCCGTGTTTTTTCAAACTACCATATGTAGTATTACATCAATAAAACAACCCCATATATAGTGTTTTTCCAAGGAACGGGAGGGTGGTATGGCCATCGCAGTCTTCACGCAGATCATCAAACGCAACGGCAGGTCTGAAGAATTTAATCCGCTCAAGATCACTAAAGCTATCACTAAGGCGGGTCAAGTCACCGGTGAATTCGGTCCGGAGATCGCCCAGAAAATGACTGTCCGGGTCATCAATATTGCCCAGCAGATCTTCATAGATAACCCCACGGTGGAAGGTATTCAGGACATTGTCGAGGATGTCCTGCTATCATCTCCGTACCGTAAAACAGCCAAGTCCTATATCATTTACCGCCAACAGCACGCTGAGATGCGGGAGATCGCCTCCAAATTCAATACAGATCTCGTCGATAAATATCTCAACCAGAATGACTGGCGTGTCAATGAGAACAGCAATATGGCGTATTCCCTGCAGGGACTTAATCATTATGTCTCCTCCGAGATCAGTAAACTTTATTGGCTCAACCGTATTTATCCGACGGAAGTCAGGGATGCGCATCAAAATGGGGACTTCCACGTCCATGACCTGGGGCTGTTAAGTGTTTATTGTGTGGGTTGGGATTTACAGGATCTGCTTACCGTCGGCTTTAAAGGTGTTTCCGGAAAAATGGAAAGTAAACCACCCAAACATCTGCGCAGTGCTTTAGGGCAGATCGTGAATTTCTTTTATACGCTCCAAGGGGAAGCCGCCGGTGCCCAGGCATTCTCCAATTTTGATACATTATTGGCCCCGTTTATCCGTTACGATAATTTGTCCTATGATGATGTCAAGCAAGCCCTGCAGGAATTTATTTTTAACATCAATGTCCCGACCCGGGTCGGGTTTCAGACGCCTTTCACTAATATAACCATGGACTTGACCGTCCCTTCCTATTATGTCAATCAAGGGGTGGTGCGCGGGGGAGAGATCCAAAAAGAAACCTATGGTGAGTTCCAGCATGAACTGGATCTTTTCAATAAGGCATTCTTGGAAGTCATGCTCGCCGGGGACGCCAAAGGCCGTGTGTTCACCTTTCCGATCCCGACATATAATATGACCAAGGATTTTAACTGGGACAATCCTAATTTGGAATTATTATGGAAAATGACGGCTAAATACGGGATCCCGTATTTCTCTAATTTCATCAATTCTGATATGAATCCGGAAGATGCCCGCAGTATGTGCTGCCGATTAAGGCTGGATAACCGGGAGCTAAGAAGCCGCGGAGGCGGTCTGTTCGGGGCGTCTCCTTTGACCGGTTCCATCGGCGTTGTTACCATTAATTTACCGCGTATCGGTTATATGGCAGAGAGCGAAGAAGAATTTTTTGTCCTGTTAATGGACCGGATGGTCATGGCCAAGGAAAGCCTTGAGATCAAACGCAAGATCCTGGAAAAATTGACCGAGGAGAACCTTTATCCGTATATCAAGTTTTACCTTCGCCATATCAAGGAACGTTTTAACCAATATTGGAAGAACCATTTTTCAACGATCGGTCTTTTGGGCATGAATGAAGCCTGTTTAAATTTGGTCGGAGAGGACATCTCCTCCAAGAAGGGCAAGGAGTTTGCCGTCAGGGTCTTGGAATTCATGCGTGGGAAACTCGTCAAGTTCCAGGAAGAAACCGGGAATATCTTCAATTTGGAAGCAACACCGGCGGAAGGCACATCCTACAGCTTGGCCAAATTGGACAAGGCAATGTTTCCAGATATCATCTGTGCGAATGAGGAAGATTATAAAAAAGGCCATGAGCCATTTTATTCCAACTCCTCGCATTTGCCGGTCCAATATACCAGTGATGTTTTTGAAGCCTTGGACCATCAGGATGAGCTTCAATGCTTGTATACCGGCGGTACGGTCCTGCATGGTTTTATCGGCGAGCGCATCAATGACGCGCAAGGGTTGAAGAACCTGGTCAGGACCATCTGCACCCAGTACCGTTTGCCGTATTTTACGATCACCCCAACTTTTAGCATTTGCCCCAGCTGCGGCTATTTGGCCGGTGAACAGCCGACCTGTGAACGCTGCGGGAGTGAATGCGAGGTCTATTCCAGGGTTGTTGGATATCTTCGGCCGGTCAAGCAATGGAACAAGGGTAAAAAGGAGGAGTTTCGCGAACGCAAAACATATCATGTATGCGTATAGCCGGTTTTCAAAAACTGACCTTGGTCGATTATCCGGGATTGGTCGCGGCGACTGTTTTTACCCAGGGATGTAATTTCCGCTGCGGGTATTGCCATAATCCTCAGCTGGTTTTGCCGGAGCATTACCAGGAACCGATGCCTTCAGAACAGGTCCTTGATTTTTTAAACGGCCGGCGGGGGAAATTAGACGGTGTGGTGATCACTGGAGGAGAGCCCACGATCCAACAGGGGCTGGCTGAATTTATCGCCCGGATCAAAGAAATGGGTTTTGCGGTCAAATTAGACACCAACGGCAGTAATCCGCAAATCCTGTCATCCCTTCTTGCCTCCAAGTTCCTGGATTATATTGCCATGGACATTAAATCTTCCTTGCTTAAGTATAGCGAGGTCACGGGCACTGCCTGTGATATCGAAAGAATAAAAGAAAGCATCGGGATCATTATTAACAGCGGCATTTCTTATCAATTCCGTACAACCTTGGTCAAAGGGCATTGTTCCAATGAGGACCTGAGTGATATACAATTTTTGATAAGGCATGGTACTCATTATGTCCTGCAGCCTTTGGTGCTATCTGAAAAAATGGTCGACCCTCATTTTAGCCGTCATAATCAATTTTCAATCCAGGAAGTGGATATATTGAAGTCTAAATACGAGAAAACCAAACCTCTGGCCTAATTCGAATTTACGTAACTTTTTTGCCATAAAAAGTTTGGGGTGCTATAATTGCCCCAGATGAAAAATGAACCGGAAGTAGAGATCCCGCACAATACTCTACGTGAGACCCTCAAAGAGTTGGCTGATATCAAGTCCGCCTTGGATGAGTCCACCATTGTGGCCATCACTGACAGGATCGGGAATATCATTTATGCCAACGACAAGTTCTGTGAGATCTCCCAATACCCCAGGGCGGAATTAATAGGCCAAAACCACCGGATCATCAATTCAGGTCATCATCCCAAAGAATTTTTTAAAGAATTATGGCGTACTATTTCCCAGGGCAAGGTCTGGAAGGGCGAGATACGTAACCGCGCCAAGGATGGCAGTTATTATTGGGTCGCCACGACCATCATCCCTTTCCTTGATTCCAAAGGCAAGCCCTATCAATATGTCTCCATCCGCCATGAGATCACCGAACGTAAAAAAATGGAGGAACAGATCAAGGCCCTGCCTAAAAGGATCATCCAAGCTCAGGAGCAGGAATGCGACCGTATTGCCCGCGACCTGCATGACGACCTGGGCCAATCGCTGGCCACCCTCAAGATGATCATCCAATCCGCCTGGCTGCAGGAGGGAACGACCGTTAATCCTCCCAAGGACCATAAAAAGATCTTGAATTATTTAGACAGCATCATCGACAAGTCCAGGAACCTGGCCATGCGCCTGCGTCCTGCGACGCTGGAAGCGTTGGGATTGACCACGGCCATCAATTTAATGATCGATGAGATCAACCGGGCGGGCAAGGTCAAGATCGCTTTTTCTCACAACCCTTTGGAAAAACTGAAATTTGAATCTGACACGATCAATGTGTTTCGTATTGTCCAGGAAGCCTTGACCAATATTTTAAAATATTCCAAAGCAACCAAGGTCAAGGTCAGTATCCATCCTGTCAAAGGACGTTTGAAGATCAACATTGAAGATAATGGCTGTGGTTTTGTTCTAAAGGACAAATCCAAGGGGCTCGGATTGATCACGATGCAGGAAAGGACCAGCCTGTTGGGCGGGAAGATCGAGATCAGATCCGAGCTTAATAAAGGCACATCAATTATTGCTGAAATTCCCTGTGTGGAGGAAAATTAATGGCCAATGTCCGTATTATCCTTGCCGATGACCATGAAATGCTCCGGGCAGGCCTCAAAGGCCTGTTGGATAAAGAACCTGAATTTAAAGTGGTGGCCCAAGCTGAGGACGGGGAACAATTATTGGATAAGCTGGGTACTGTCAGGGCGGATTGTGTGGTGATGGACCTGTCCATGCCCAATTTAGACGGGCTTGCCACGCTCAAAGAGATCAAAAAGCAATTTCCCAAGGTCAAGTGCCTGGTTTTGACCATGCAAAAAGACCAGGAACATTTTAAAAGTGCCATGGCCAACGGGGCATCGGGTTATATCCTCAAGGACAATGCCTTTGAGCTATTGGTCATGGCCATCAAGATGGTGATGAAAGGAAAGTCGTATATTTCACCGGCTATCTCCGAATTGATCGCCGAACAATATGTCCGTTCGATCAAGGACGGTGACATGCCTTCCTTAGAGATCCTGACCACCCGTGAAAAGGAGATCTTGAGACTGGTGGCCCAGGGTTATGCCAATAAGAATATCGCCTCAAGGCTCAAGATCAGCATCCGCACCGCCGAGACCCACCGCAGCCGTCTCATCCATAAACTGGGTTTTAAAACCACCGCCGCCCTTGTTAAATACGCCTTGGCCAAAGGTTTAGTGTAGTTCCTGCGTGGTACTACGTAGAGCTTTAAGTAGTTCATCCTATTTAAAAATTTCTCCCCGAATTTTATACTAGTAACAAGATGCCGACCATACTGATCATAGAAGACCATAAGGATTTTCGCCAGGCCGTACGCCATTTCATGGAAGTGAGCAATGTCAAAGCTGAATTGCAGGAAGCCAGCTCCGGTGAAGAAGGTATTGTCATGGCTAAACGCATCAAACCGGAGATCATCCTGATGGATTTTTGGTTAAGGGGGATCAATGGCATTGAGGCGGCAGGCCAGATCAAGGCAAGTTTGCCGGAATGTTCTATTATCCTGTTAACGATGTTTGACCTAAAAGATGTGCAGCCGCTGGTCAATAAGGAGATCATTAAAGAATTCATCAGTAAAAGTGAGCTGTTTGAAAAATTAATCCCCAGTGTTAATAAGATCTTGAACGCAACTGTAAAAACTTAAAAACTATGAAGATCCTGATCGTCGGCATCAACCATAAAACTTCTCCCATTGAAACCAGAGAGAAGTTTTTTTTGACCATCCTGGAGAGGGAACTTTTGCATTCAGAATTAAAGAATGACCCCTCGGTCTTTTCCGCACTCATTCTTTCTACGTGCAATCGCTGTGAGATCTACGCATCCGTTGATGATGAATATTTACCCCAGGGGATCTTAAATAAATTATTCACGATTAAACGCCAGGCACAGAGCGATGAGCTTAAACAATTATTTTATATCTTGGAAAATAAACAGGCAGTAGCACATTTATTCCGTGTTGCCTGCGGCTTGGATTCCCTGGTCCTGGGTGAAAAACAGATCTTAGGCCAGATCAGGGAGGCCGTCGAGCTCTCACGCCATAATCAGATGATGGACAGGACATTTAATATCCTCACCCATTTTGTCCTGGAGACAGGCAAAAAGGCCCGGCGAGAGACCCAAATTGATTTCGGCGGCTCTTCCGTGAGCTGGGCCGCGGTCAACATGGCCCAGAGCCTCTTAGGCTCATTACAAGACAAGACAGTTTTGATCTTGGGTTCAGGAAAGATGGGCTGTTTAGCGATCCAGCAGCTCAAGAATAAAGGTGTTAAAAAGATCTTTATCATGAACAGGACTATGGAAAAAGCAGAAGAGGTGGCCCAACATAATGGCGGGGTTGCCGTTCCATTTTGGGAAATGCCGCAAGTTCTGCCTCAGGTGGATGTTTGTATCACATCATCTTCCTGCCCGCACCCGCTGATCGACCGTGAACTGGTTGAACAGACCATGCAACTCAAAGAGGTGAAGAGATTGGTTTGTATCGATATTTCCATGCCCCGCAATATTGATCCAAAGGTCGCGGATATCAAGGACGTTCGTTTGGTCACCGTTGATGATTTGGACCAAGTGGTCCAGGGGAATATTCAAAAACGGAGCGATGCTGCGATTCAGGTAGAAAAAATTGTATTCAATAAAGTTCAGGAGTATTATGGGGCCATCGACAAGATCGATCTGATCGAATCTGTTAAATCTTCAATTTTATCAAGGAGAGCAAAATGAAAACAATCATGTTCATTGTATTCGCGGCATTTATTCTTTGGACGATACCGGCGCATGCCGATATGGCACAGATCAAAGCCTATAAAGAAGCTTATCCTGACAGCACGCCCAAATGTATCAATTGCCATGTGGATAAAATGCCTAAAAAAGATGATGGTGCCCATGAAGGTAATGATTACGGCAATGCTATCGTAAAAGCAGCCAAAGCAAAAGGTTTAGAAAAACCGGATGCGAGTACATATAAAGCACAAGGCCCTATTCCAGCATCTAATTAAGGAAATGATAGTAAAAGATCCGTGATCTTGTAATATCTGCCTGTTTAGCGGGTAAGGTGGAGATATTGTGTGGTAAATCCAATGGAGAAATTATGAAAACACAAAAACATCTTATGTTCGGTCAGGCAAAGGCAGTGATAGTTATCCTATTGATAGCTATCGGATTATATTGGTCAGGAGGCGTTCTTCCTGTAAGAGCTGACCAAGATAAGGTCAATAAGCAATTATACATGAAGAAAGCCACCTATGTGGGCATGGATACCTGTGCGCAGTGTCACGATAAGGAATACAAGGAATATAAACTTTCAACCCATGCCCGTATTTTTGTCAAAAATGATACCACCGGGGCTGAGGGTTGTGAAATTTGCCATGGCCCAGGATCTATTCACGTGGATAATGGCGGCGGCATTGGTGTAGGCATCATCAATCCCAAGAAAGACCCGGAAATTTGTTTTACTTGCCATACCGATAAAAAGATGCAATTCCGCCTGCCTTACCATCATCCGGTCTTGGAAGGGAAGATGAGCTGTACGGATTGCCATGATGCCCATGGCATCGATGTGGCCCCATGGACAGCTACTTCTGAAAATGGTGTCAATGAGGTTTGTTTCAAATGCCATACGGATAAACGCGGGCCTTTTATATGGGCGCATGATGCGTTGAAAGAGGGCTGTACGACCTGTCATCAAGTCCATGGCTCTGTTAATGACAAAATGTTGATCGCCCGTGATTATAACCTTTGCTTACGTTGCCATGCAACGGTCTCATTCCCTTTTATGGGAGATAGCAATCATGTAGGACAATGGCAATCGGCGACATGCTGGAGTCAAAACTGTCACCAGGCTGTTCATGGGTCAAATTTTAGTCAACATTTACGTTATTAATCCAAGAGAGGAATAACCTATGAAATGCCTACGATTGTTGCTCTCCATAGCATTGGCTTTTTACATGACAGGAGCAGGCAGGTACGTATCAGCCCAGGAAACAAACACATCGCCTTTTAGTATTACAGCTGAGCCGGTGCAATATGCCAATGTCAAAGGCAATATCGGTAAATTCGAAGCTCTTAACTGGATGCCTAAGGGGGCTGTTGAAGGGGGCGGAATATCTTTTGTTAAAGATATCAATAAGGACATTTCCTTGAACGTAGAGGGAAGCGAATTTTCCAACGACAATGGTGATGGCCATTTGACCCTGAAAGACGCAGACCTGGCTTTCTTGAAAATTGATTATAACGCTTTTAGGAAATACTTCGACAATACAGGTGGCGTTTACCCTGGATATTATAAGGTGAACGGCGCCAAACTCAACAGTCCTGACCTTCAGATGGATATCAGTTATTTTAAATTAGAAACAGGCATAGGGCCGATCACGGATCCTTTTGTGGATTTTACTTATGAACACAATTCCAAGGATGGTGATAAGTCATTGGAGCAATGGGCCTCTGCTCAACAGAGCACCGGAAATTCCAAAAAGATCGCTCCAAGCTTTGAAGCGGTCAATGATACGGTAGACAGGTTCACTCTTAAAGAAAATAAGGTATTTGCCGGCATTACGATCAAAGGGGACCAGTCTGCAGAAATTGATTACAATCATAACGTGGCTGAAATGCCTTCTGTTAATCCGGGCAATTTAACCACCATCAATTTGGAGGATGAATCTCCGGATGCCAAAATGTTTGGCGCAGGAGTAAGGGCTGAGAAATGGATGCTCAACGATAATACCTATGCCGGGTTGGGGTATCATTATAATCATGTCCATGACACTGACCTGATGCAGAACCAGACGCAATCAGTATCCGCCATCGGTGTTGTCGGCCCCATTACTCCCTCAACAGGATGGAATTATTCGCATGCTTTAGAAGATGACCATGTTTGGGTGGGAAATTTGAATACTAATTTGACGCCTAATTTGACCTTCCTCACCGATGTCAGGTATGAACATATGGGGTCTGAGGGGGAATCAACCCTTTATTCAAATCAGACTACCGTTGATGCTGAAGCAATGGAAAATCATCAAGACCATGAAGGTGAACATGTGGAGTTAAGGTATTCAGGAATTTCTCATACCAGTTTATTTGCTGAAAGCAATATGGAGCAGGAAAGAAATTGGGATGATGAGTCCTTTAGTAATACAGCTTTTGGAGGTTCGACTGCCAATAATCTTTCAATAGACAGGCTGAATCGGACCCAGACTGAATCTTGGACTGTAGGTGGTGAAATTGTCCCTAACAGGTTCTTTATTTTTAAGACAAAAGTTGATCAGAAATGGGAAAGAAATAATTATGATACAATTTCATTGTCCGGCAATCCCTACGCCCAGACCTTTTTGGATTCCCTGGATATGAATACAATAGAAGAAGCTTCCTCTGTTACCTGGAAGCCATATCATTGGGTCCAAAATTCTTTAAAATATCAATATTTAGATACAGTGTATAAGCCGCAGCAGGCAGCACTTTCATATAAATCTCCTATGACAGCACCTATCAATGGGCAATATGGTATAGCTGAAAACCATATGCTCTCCTCAATATTCACCTATGATATCACTGTCGAGCCCATCGACCCTCTTTTATTGATGTTTACTTATTCTCACGTAGAAAATTATGTCAGGACCGTGGGGGCATCAGGAACTAATTCAACAAGCGCAGCTTTTCCTTATATCCCAGTTTTTAATTCAGGGGACAACAGCTTCCTTTTCTCGGATAGCTATACCCCCCTGGAGAGTTTGACGTGGACTAATACCATGTGCTATACCATTTCAGACAATTATGTTAATTTTAATACCGGCGTGCCTTCTGGGTCGGATTTTAAAGAGTTCAATTTCACTACAGAGCTGGATTGGTCCTACCACAAGTGGTTGAAGATAGGGCCTTCCTATGAATATGCCGCGTATAAGGAAGACCAGTCATCCGGGCTCGGTAATTATTCGGCCAATATATTCAAATTGACCGCCAAGTTCAGTTGGTAAAAATGAACAATCATGTGATCCGCCCCTTTATCGTTGTATTTGCCGTACTTGGTCTTCTTTTGACAGTACGGCATTTTTTTGTGCCGAAGGATTTTAAAGTGGGGGACAGGGGCTTTATGTACTCATATCACAGAAAAGGCAGTGAAAAGGATTGGGAGAACGTTAAAGTCAAATATCAATCACGGGAATATTGCGCGGACTGCCATGATGAGAATTATAAAAAGATCATGGCTTCACCTCACAAGATCATCCAATGTGAAAATTGCCATGGGCCAGCTGTCGACCATCCGGATACCATCGAGAAGCTTCCCATCGACAGGAGCCGTGAACTTTGCGAGCGGTGCCATACCAAACTTGATTATCCGACCAGCTTGCGCGGCCAGATCAAAGGGATAGATCCTTTAAGGCATTATCCACAACAAGAATGTTGTGCTTGTCATAACCCGCATCATCCTAATTTAATTGATAAAAAGGTAGCGCCCAATGGACATTGACAAACCGGCAGATAATGAGAAACGGGAATTTATCAAGAAGATGTGTAAGGGGATCGCCGCTTTAGCGGTTGTTCCGGCGATCTTCAGGATGCTTGAGCCTGCTGAGGCTTTTGCCATGGTCCAAAATACCAAACGGCGATGGGTCTTTTTGGTCAATACATTTAAATGCATTGGCTGTGGGTTTTGTGTCAAAGCCTGCAAGAAGGAAAATGAGATCTCCTATGATTCTCCGGTGTCCCGTACATGGGTGGAAAGGTATGTGGTCAAAAAAGACGGAAGCACGCTCATTGATTCTCCCATGGCAGGTCGGGATGGATTTATAGACCCGGTTGTCGAAGGACAGTCAGTACCGTCGGGAGATATTGCTAAAGCATTTTTTGTGCCCAAACTTTGCAATCAGTGTGAAAATCCCCCATGTGTCCAGGTTTGTCCGGTAGGGGCGACCTATCAGCTTAAAGAGGGAATCGTTATGGTCGACAGGAAATGGTGCATCGGCTGTGGTTACTGCATCCAGGCTTGTCCGTACAGTGCCAGGTTCTTTAATCCTGAGCTAAAAGTGGCTGAAAAATGCAATTTTTGTTACCACCGCTTAGCCAAGGGATTAAAACCCGCCTGTGTTGAGAATTGTCCTGTCGAAGCAAGACAAATTGGCAATATCAAGGATCCGAATGATCCAGTGACGAAGATAATCCTAAATGAGAGGGTGTCTGTGTTGAAAGATGAATACGGTACAGATCCCCAGGTATATTATCTCGGCCTGGATAAATCAGTGAGGTGATGCGGTGGTCCATCCTGTCTTAGTTGATGCTGCACAGTGGACGATCAAGGAAGGGTTTGTCTATCCTAATGAATATATTTATTGGGGTGTCCAGATCGTCATGTACCCTTTTATGACAGGCTTGGTAGCCGGCGCTTTCGTATTATCGTCGCTATATCACGTCTTTGGCTGCAAAGAATTAAAAAAGATAGCCAAATTCGCGCTTATTTTTTCTTTTGCCCTATTATGGGTCGCTCCGTTGCCTTTGTTGCTGCATTTACAGCAGCCCTTACGATGTGAAGAAGTGTTTTTTACCCCGCATTTCACATCAGCCATTGCTGCTTTCGGCATGGTCTATTCCGTCTATTTTGCGATCGTTTCCATGGAGATATGGTTCATTTACCGAAGGTATTTTGTCGAGCAGGCCATAGGCCTAAAGGGCAGGAAGGGTTGGCTGGATAAGGCCCGTCAGGTCACATATCGGATATTGGCCTTGGGGGCCTGGGACATCGGGCCTGAAGCGATCGAAAAAGACGAAAGAGTGACCAAGGTCCTGGCCGCGACAGGGATACCAGTGGCTTGTTTTTTGCATGGGTATGCCGGTTTTATTTTTGGATCGGTGAAAGCCAACGCGCTATGGATGACACCCCTGATGCCGGTCATTTTTATCGTCTCAGCAGCTGTTTCCGGTATTGCTCTTTGTATCTTGACGTATTCCCTGATCATTCTGTGGCAATCGCGGAACAAGATGCCTAACGTGGAACTAGAGGCCATTCGAGTGGCTACGAAATTTCTGTTGATATTTTTGGTCTTGGCTATTACCCTGGAAGTATTGGATATGGTTTTCAGGGGTTATACGGCCATGAAATCATGGAATATCCTGCGTTCGGTCATCTATCAAAAAGATTTTTACAGCATTTTCATATTCCAATATTTCTGCGGCAATCTGGTGCCACTGGTCTTATTATTGCGAAAACCGCGGTCGATCATGAAAATAATGATCTGTGCCGCGTTGATACTGTTCGGTGTTTTTATGATGCGCTGGAATGTCGTCATCGGCGGCCAGGCCTTCTCTCTTTCCTGGGCGGGGTATATGCATTTTGTCCTCCCTGTCATTCCTCATGACCTGGCAACATTTAAAGAAGGCCTTTGCGGTGCGTTGACGATCGCGAGCTTGCCATTTATATTCTTTTTTGCACTCAATAAACTCATTCCCACGCTGGAAAAGGAATAAAAGATTACATGTCATCCCCGAATGTTTCAGTCGGGGATCTTATACAAATCGAGAGGAGAATAAAATGGGAGTTAAGAATATCAGGTCAATCATTTTTTCACTGGTAGTTTTAGGGACATTTGTTTTTAGCGCGACCACTCAGGCAGATATGATCGTTTATAAGGCCTATAAACAAGCTTTCACTGATTCCCATCCTAAATGCAGCACTTGCCATGTGGATGCTATGCCCAAGAAAGCAGACGGCCAGCATGAATGGAATGCTTATGGTCTGGCGATCAAAAATGCTGCTAAAGGTACAGGGATCGCGGATGTCCCAACAGATGATGATATTAATAAATTTATTACTATCCTTGGTAAGACGGGGAAGGCAGAAGACTTCAAAGATAGCGGGAAATAATAAAACTCCTATCTCTAAGTACTATTTTGTTGTAAATTGATGTTCAGATATATTAAATGCCCTCCGTCAAAATTATGACGGAGGGCTTATTTTGCAACTCTGTCATTCCCGCGAAAGCGGGAATCTTAAACAATGGACAATCAACCCAAAAAAGGCCAACAAAGATTCCCCGACGATTTTTATAATAGCATCACCTATATGGGGGTGGGGCTTTCTGTCTTTATACTTTGCTGTGAGTTTTTATTGTTTGGGATCGATTTCTTTTCTCATTCCCCGAGTGTTTATCTGGGTCTTATTACCTATGTACTTTTACCGCCGTTTTTAATTATCGGCCTTATATTGATCCCTATTGGTGCCCATTGGAAACATGGCAGGATCCTTAAAGGCATGGCGGAAAGTAAACCTAAACCGCTCGTCATAGATTTTTCTCTAGCCACCACTCAAAATACCATTCTTATTTTTATGGTTGGGACGGCCATTGTCCTGATCATGACCGCGATCGGCTGTTATAAAGCCTATAATTTCACCGAATCCCAGCGTTTTTGCGGGGTGACCTGCCATCAGATCATGAAGCCGGAATATACCGTGTATCTTAATTCACCGCATTCCCGGGTCAAATGTGTTGAATGTCATATTGGTTCAGGCGTGGGATGGTATGTTCATTACAAAATGGCAGGGGTGCGGATGCTTATTCAGACCGTCAAAGGTGTTTATTCAAGACCGACACCAGCACCTGTCGAGACCCTGCGTCCGGCCAAGGAGACCTGTGAAGAGTGCCATTGGCCGGGGAAATCTTTTAGCGCGATCGAACTGCAGAAAACTTATTTCGCCGATGACCCCACTCAAACAGCGCCCTGGAAGATCAATATGCTATTGCGGGTGGGCGGCGGCAATGGGTTGGCAGGTATTCACGCGCATATGTATTACGGCAATGATATTTATTATGTCCCTGATGATGCCAAACGTCAGAAGATCACCTGGGTCAAGACGGTCAATAAGGCCGGCAAGGTCACGATCTATACAACAAAAGATTCTCCTTATAAAAACAGCATGCCACCTTCTGATAAGATCAGAAAGATGGATTGTATTGACTGCCATAATCGCCCAACTCACCGCTTTGAAGCGCCTGATGTGCTGATGAACCGGGCCCTTGCCCAAGGCCTTATCAGTCCGTCCATCCCTATGATCAAGGGTAAGGGGGTTGATGCGCTCGGTAAGGTATACAATTCTTCCAGTGAAGCGGTCCAGCAAATAAATGCCAATTTAACAGATTATTACAGTAAAAAACAAGCCGCCTATTATGCGGCCCATCAGGACAAGGTTGATGAGGCCATTTGGAAGATCACCCGTATGTATCAAACGAATTTCTTTCCAGAGATGAAGTCACGCTGGGACGCGTATCCTGATAATATCGGGCATATGATCTCATTAGGCTGTTTCCGTTGCCATGACAACGAGCATAAGGCCACGACCGGTCAAGTGATCTCCCGCAAATGCACCCTCTGCCATGTCATCACCGAACAAGGGACAGGTACCACTGTCCAAAAAAGCACCGAAGGCCTTGAATTCCAGCATCCCTGGGATGGGGACGACTCCTGGAAAACCACCAACTGTACCGACTGCCATACAGGCGGGTAATAAATAGCCTATAATACCTAAGTATAATTGATGCCTCGTCAGATAACCTGTATCTTGGTTAAGTTCGGAAAGAGGGCTGTTGAATGAATACCTATCTAATTTCTATAAAAGGAGTAAAATGTCTTTAAATATCTATATTGTGGATGATGATGAGTCTGTATGCCGCGCGCTTAAAACGCTACTTATGACTTATGATTTTCAAGTAAAGACATTCAATTCTTCGCAAAGTTTCTTTGATACTGTCGGTATTGATGAGCCCGGTTGTTTACTGCTTGATATCCATATGCCGGGATTGGACGGATGGGAAGTTCAGAAGAGAATTCTAGATTCAGGATCTGATCGTCCGGTCATTTTTATCTCCGCTGAGAAACAGGACAATGCCGCTGACCGTGCTTTGAAGGTAGGGGCTTTGGGTTTCCTGCAAAAACCTGTCAATGGCCAGACCCTTGTCGATCTTATCAATGGCGTCAAGAATTAACAATAGGCTTTAAATGAAAAGAAAAATAAAAATCCCTTTAGGGACCATAAAAATCATTAAAAAAAATAAATCCAGGGCCCCTTTATTGAAAAAAATAACCCGTGGTAATCTCGAAGAACAGTTCCGCCATCAAACAGATGAACTGAAGATCAGGGATGGGCAAATAAAGCAGGCAGCTAACAGGGAGAAGTTAGGAGCGGACAGGGAAAAGGTCGCTGAAGAACAGATCTATATCCAAACCAAGGCCATGGAATCCGCCTCAGATGGTATTTTTATCATTGGGGCCAAAAAATTTAACTTTCCCATTATTTATGCCAATGCGTCTTTTCAAGTGCTGACCGGATATACAAAAAATGAGATCCTGGGTCAGGATTATTTCCTGCTTTATGGTGTAGATGCTGATTTGAGAATTGTTGGGGAAATAAAGGAAACCATACGACAGGGGAAACCTTTTCATGGGGAAATGTTGAATTTCAGAAAAAATGGCCAGAAATTCTGGAGCTCACTGCGCATCACCCCGGTCAGGGACTCCAATGGCGCGGTCACCCATTTTGTCGGGATACAAACCGATACCTCATTGATGAAGCAGAGAAATTTAGAGATCGAGGAACAGCGCGAGGAACTTTTGCATGTCACAAGGGTGGGAAAACTGGCTGAATTTGTTTCGTCTCTTGCCCATGAGATCAGCCAGCCTTTGACCGCGATCCTTTCCTATGCACAAGCCGGCCAGCGTTTGTTAAAGGACAGGGAGCCGCAACTGCATGAGATCCTGCAGTACATTATCAATGATGATCAGCGCGCATCTGAGGTCATTCGGCGATTGAGGTATTTGTTAAAAAAGAGCAAACCGACCTTTGAGCCGCTTGATATCAATGTTTTGATCAAGGATACAACGACGCTCATCATGCCGCATATTACTGCCAAGAATATATCCATGAAATTCAATTTGGATCATAAACTTCCACGTATCCAAGGGGACCGTATCCAATTGCAGCAAGTACTTTTGAACCTTATCAGCAATAGTTTGGAAGCCATGGAAGATAGCAAGGATCCCCGGGAACTCTTGATCGTCTCATCGCTTAAAAATCCAGACACGATATTAGTCCAGGTAAAGGATTCCGGCTGCGGGATCCCGGAAGAGAACATGAAGAAACTTTTTGGGCATTTTTTTACTAACAAGCCGGATGGTTTGGGTATGGGATTGTCCATCAGCCGATCCATTGTTGAGGCCCATGGCGGCCAACTGGAAGCCAGGAACAATCCAGACCGCGGGGCCACTTTCTATTTTACGATCCCCTTAAACATGAAGACAGTACATGAATAATAATGGTCCGATCATTTATGTTGTTGATGATGATATCTCTGTGTGCAGGGCTTTGGGGCTGTTGTTAAAATCGCATGGTTTTAGGACAGAGACCTTCCATCATGCGGACGGATTCCTGGCCTTTAAGCACCCTAAAGTATTATCATGTCTAATTTTGGATATTCGCCTTCCTAATATCAACGGGTTTGCCTTGCAGGAAATTATGGCCGAACGCGGGATCATCACCCCCATCATTTTTATAACCGGCCATGGCAATATCCCTATGACCGTCAAAGCCATGAAGGCAGGCGCCATTGATTTTCTTTCCAAACCTTTTACCAGTAAAGAACTGCTAGCTGCGATCACCATTGCCCTCTCAAAAAGCAAGGTCCTAAATAAAAAACAGGCCGAGATCGCCAAGATCAAGCAGAAGATCGATACCTTGTCACCCCGCGAACTTGAAGTTTTACATTTTGTGGCCCAGGGTATGATGAACAAGAACATCGCTTCCAAGCGCGGTACTTCGCTTCAAACCATCAAGATCCACCGCGGCCGGGTCATGCAAAAGATGCAGGCCAAGACCTTGACCGAGCTCCTTGATCTCGCTAAAAAAGCGGGCATCCCCACCTCTTCAGACTGATTTTTCGTCGTTATCCTATGTAACACCCAAGTACAATTGATTCATGGCTGCTTTTTAGTTTAAACTTAGTGTAATCATGAAGATAAACTATCGAGCATTAGTTATTATGTTAATGATATTGATTAGCTTTCTTAAGCCTATTTTTGCCCAAGGATTACCATCACAGCAAGCCAGCGGGCAAGAAGGATTGCGCGAACAGCAGGAACGTGAAAACAAACTTCGTCAGAACATTGAAAAGCCTCTTCCCAAGGTCGAAACCCAAGAGACCATTGCTCAACCCGGGCAACCGCCGGTTGAGGGAAATCAAAAAGCACTTATTAATAAGATCATCGTGACCGGAAATACCATTCTTCCAGCATCTGTAATTGCTTCGATCATCCATCCTTTTGAAGGCATTGAATTAACAGTATCGGATATGCAAAAAGTCGCGAATTTACTGACAGATGCCTACCGTAATAAAGGCTATATCACCACCCGTGTGGTGCTAACCCCGCAACAGGTCGCACAGAATACCCTGGAATTAAAGGTCATTGTTGGCCTGATGGGCAGTTTGGATGTCAGGGGCAATCATTATTTTAAAAAGAACCTTTTCATCAGGCGCGTGACCATGAAGGAAGGGGATCCTTTTAACTACAATAAATTACGATCAGACCTTTATAACATCAATCAATACCCTGACCGTAATGTGAAGACCACGATCACCCCAGGCCAGTTGTCGGGGGAAAGTGATGTGATCTTTGATGTTAAAGACTATGAACCTATTCATTTGGGCTTTAGCTATGATAATTTTGGATCTAAATATGTAGGGGAATCCCGGTTTTTAGGGACAGTGACTGATAATAATTTTTTGGGTTTGGATGATATCCTGACCTTTCAATATCAGGAGTCTGAAAAAGACGCTGATAAACTTGAATTTGTCCGTTATTTACTTCCTGTTTCCAACAATACGGAAATAGGTTTTTATAGTTCACGCACCCAGGTCGATCTGCAGAAAGATTTCAAAGACCTCAATGCAAGGGGCAAGGCCAATATTTACGGGGTCTTTGTCAACCAAACCCTGGTCAATCGGCCTGACTTGAAGATTGTAACCAGTGCGGGATTTGATTATAAGGATGTGTTTAATTTTATAGAAGGTCAAGAGATCAGCCGTGACCGCGAACGCGTGGCTAAGACAAGTATCAATGTGGATTATATGGACAGCTTCTTTGGCCGTAATATTTTCAATGATGAGATCGATGTGGGTATCCCGGAATTTTTAGGCGGTTTAGATGCGGTGGATCCGAGGGCCAGCAGGGTTGGGTCAGGCGGGGAATTTGATAAAGATCTTCTTGATTATTTGCGCCTTCAAAGCCTTCCTTTTGATTCCACCTTCCTTTTTAAGGGTGAAGTCCAGTTTGCTTCCAGGACCTTAACCTCAACGGAAGAGTATCAATTAGGCGGTATCAGTAATGTCCGGGGTTTCGCGCCTGGTGAGGCAGTAGGGGACAGTGGTCAAAGCTTTACAGGTGAATTTGGTCTGCCGATCTACGGAATACCTAAGGAAGTGCCGGTACCATTTTCCAAGGCAAAACTTTATGATGCTTTAAGATTCGCTGTTTTTTATGATTGGGGCCATGTTTCATTACGCGATCCCCAACCCGGAGATGTTAAAGACCGTATCCTTGACAGTTACGGATGCGGCTTACGTTTCACTTTACCGGAAAATTTCTTTATCAGGCTTGATTTCGCGTGGCCGGTAACAGGAAGGCCTTCAGACCATGAGGGTGAACATACATGGTTACAGTTAACTAAAGAATTTTAATTAAGGGAGTTAATATAAATGAAAAATAAAGTTATTAATATTGTTGCGGCTTTTGCGCTTTTTTTGATGCAATCCAATTTTATTTATGCCCAGGCAGTTGTCCAAGATGCATTGCCTCAGGGGGCCACCAGTGTGGCAGGCAATGTCAGCTATGTTTATTCAGGCAATACCTTGACCCAAACCAGCGCGGCTGAGAGATCAATTTCAAATTTCCAGAGTATTTCTGTCGGTGCTGTTAACACTTGGGATATTGTCCAGCCTTCATCTACTTCCATATCATTGAACCGTGTTATTGGCGTTGATCCTTCCCTTATATACGGCAACATCAATTCAAACGGCCGCGTTTTTTTGATAAACCCTAATGGCATTTTATTTGGGGCCGGTTCTCATGTGGATGTTAATGGATTATTAGCTTCAACGCTCGGTATTTCTAACAGGAATTTTTTGAATGGGCGCTATATTTTTAAGCAAAAAGGCAAAAGTACCTGGATCATCAATCAGGGGAACATCCATATAGCTAACGGCGGTTATGTTTTATTATTATCCAACGCGGTCAATAATTCCGGCGTGATCCAAGCTACTTTGGGGCATGTACTGTTAGCCACCGGTGAAAAAATGACCGTGGCCCTTGACGATAACAACGATATTTCAGTCGTCATTAATGATGCGGTCAGCCACGATGTGTTTGGACCTGACGGCCAGAAGATCACGCAATCTATCATCAACACAGGTAAAATTTTAGCGGAAGGCGGCATGATCTTATTGGATGCCAAGGTCTTGAATGGCATCTTTGATTACGCGATCAATAATGCAGGGGTCATACAAGCTAACAGCTTAAGGGAACATAACGGCATCATTGAATTGATCGCTGATGGAAGCACCATCATTGCTTCATCCGGTTCCGTGACTTCAGCCAAAGCCAAGGGAAAGAATGGCCAGGGTGGAAAGGTTGTATTCAATAATACCAATGGGAACACCCTGATTGAAAAAGGTGCTGTGATCGATGTTTCCGGTGGGTCTCAAAGCGGGAATGGGGGCACCATTGAGTTAAGCGCGTCAAAGGCATTTGGACTTCATAGCACTTCCTTATATACCAGGGCCGCGGCTAATTTCAAACAAGGTTCCATCATCATTGATCCCTATGATGTTTATATTTCTTCCACCAATGTTCCGGGAAATTACACCATTGATTCTGCGGTTTTGGACGTATTAACGGGTAATGTGATCGTACAAGCGGATGACGATATATTTATTAATAGCGACGTCAATAATACGCAAAATGCTGATTTTACCCTGGAAGCCGGCAATGATATCAATGTCAATGCCAATTTTGCGGTGAATGGTCCCAATTTGACATTGATAGCAGGTAACAGTATTTTCGATAATAGCAGCGGGATCGTTACAGGCAATCATTTGGCTGTTAGCGCAGACGGCAGTCATGGTATTAACCTTAATACTAATATTTCTTCCCTGGATGCCTTTACTCCCAATCAGTTAACCATCCACAATCAGAATGGAATTACAGTTAATTCCGCCCAAGGTTACAATATTGCCATTACTACCAGTAAAGGCGATATATTGGTCAATAGCTTGATTGCCCAGGAAAATCTTATTTTGAATGCAGGCGGCAGTATTGAAAAAGTATCGGGAATCGCCTCTTCGGCGATCAATTTGACGACACAAGGGTTTATGTCCTTGACCGCCGTAAGCGGTATTGGGCAAAATGGCAGCCTGAACCTTAGCGGCACGCCTGAACTTGGCGCCGCAGTTACAGGCACCGGAGATCTGGATTTAAATATTACCGGTACACCTGTCGTTGATCTGATCGGTATTGATTCTAATAACGGCAATATCAATATCAAGGGCGATCAATCGGTGATCGCTTATCAAGTCGAGGCAACCAAAAAAAATATTAATATCACTGCCGGCAATGATCTCATTTCAACAACCGTGATTGCGGGTACGGGCAACATTAATTTAATTGCCAATAACAATATCACGTTAAATGGAACAGCCCAAGCTAAGGCAGGGGCAGTCAATTTACGGGTCAATAATGGCAACATTGATACCAACCCTCATTCTCATGTGATAGCTAACGCGGATTCATTGTTCTCTACACCTAATGGCAGCATCGGCCTGAATAATCCGGTGGATGTTAATATCACCGGAAATTTGACATTGGATATTGGCAGTAAAGCCAACGGCAACAGCGGTTTTTTAACAGGGGTGGTGAATTCGCCTTCAACAAGCATTCCTTTAATCGAGCCCCAATCTTTCCCAACGCCGCAACGGCCTCCGGGGAATATATATTTTAACGGCATCCTTATCTGGCCGCCAACGATCACCAATCCTGTTACCACACCGACCAGCGTTATAAATAATTCTTTCCAGTTATCGCAGGCTTCAACGGCCCTGATCAATCATTTTGTTTATCCAACATCTGAGAAATTAGCCGTCAGCCAGGTCAATACTTTTGACCCTTCCAGCTCAGCTATCCAATCTTCAAATACCGGAGGTCTTTTCCTTTACCATCCCTTGACCCAGGTGAATTCCAGTAGTTTTGACAAGGAGTTCCAGCTTGATCAGGGGGCTTATGATTTCATCGATGGCCAGATCCTAAAGAAAGGTCTTGAAAAATGAGAATTTTCATAGGGGCAATCGTCTTGGCATTTATATTGGCTTTTCATTTCCCGGAACCACCAGAGTCGGTGGTAGCCCGTGTAGGGACCTATGTCATAACAAAAGCTGAATTTGAGCAGGCTTATAAGAATTCCAGCAGTGCTTTGCAAAAAGATCCATTATACCGGCGAGCGTTCTTGAACAATATGATCGATCAGAAGCTCATTCTTTTGGATGCCGAGCGTCGAGGGCTGGACCATGATCCGCGGTTCCTGAAAATGGTCGAGAATTTCTGGCAGCAATCCCTGCTGACGATTGCCCTTCAGGAAAAAGCCAAAGAAGGCACAGACCTTGATCATTGGGTCGACTATCTCAAGAAAAACACCAAGATCGATATTGATCGGGAGTATCTCAAATGAGCCCAAATAGGACCAAGTCCCAGCGTTGCAATTTTTATATTGATAAGGATTTTCAAACAAAATTCATCCTTAAATTCTGTGGATTGGTGTCCGTGGGTTCATTGCTGACGGTGGCGGCCATTTATTGGATGGCCATGCATTCAACTACGGTGGGCATTGACAATGGCCATGTGGCAGTCCATACTACAGCGGAATACCTGTTACCATTATTGCTTCAGACAGTTTTTATTGAATTGGCGGTTGTTTGCCTGGCTGCCATGTTGATGATGCTTTTTGTATCTCATCAAATTGCCGGTCCCCTGTACCACCTTAAGCTCATGTTAGTCAAGTTAGGTGAGGGGGACTTTTCCAGTGACATGAGGCTAAGGGAAGGCGATCAGTTAAAAATGGTGGCTACAGCGTACAATACAGCCGTTGAAAAGATCAATGGCAAGATCAAAGCGATCAAGGAAGCCTCGAGTTTAGACGAGGTCAAAAACACCCTTAATAATTTCAAGATATGATCCCACGTATTCTTGCCATTTGCCTGTGCTTGTTGGCGCCAGCTCTTGCTTTTGGGGCGACTGACGATGGTTTCGGAGCGTCAACCAGGGTCGACAGCGAACATTTTCTGATCTATTACAAGCCACGCGTAGATATCAACCAATTGATCGATCAACTTAAGATCAGTAAAACCGATGAAATATTGACCGACCAAGTTGTCAATAGGACTTCAGCTCAGTTGCAATTATCAAGTATGGTTGAAGTGTTATTTGCCCGGGCATGTGATATTTTGGACATGCATGTCTACAGCCTCAAGGCCAATATCAAGATCTTTGCTACCCAAAAGGACCTGACCGACTACTACAATAATCTTTTTCACGCCCACCTGCCTTGCACAGGCTTTGGCTTTTATTTGGACGATACAAGGTCGATTTATTTGTCCGCCGAGAATTTCAGGCGTGAGGTCCTGGGCCATGAGATGGGCCATGCGGTCATGAGCCGTTACTTTGTGGTCCAACCATCGGGGCGTATCCAGGAAGTCCTGGCCGGATACGTTGAATACCAATTAAGAAAATCAAAGTCCTGATTTAAGTCTTTTGCTTCCGTCGATCCTTCCTATTATACCTTGGTACAATTGAATCATTTTGCCCAATCCGTAGAATACTCTTAGTTAAAAACATTCAAGCAGTAAGAACAGATAGCTACCTAAGAAAGGAGTGTTCTATGTTGAATTGGGCCGTCACGTTTTTTATCATCGCCATCATCGCAGCAGTGCTGGGATTTACCAGTATCGCGGGTTCAGCCATTGATATCGCTAAGATCTTGTTTTTTGTATTTTTAGTATTGGCTGCAGTTTCATTCATCTTGGGCAGGAGAGTAGCTGCTTAGTTTTAAAATTAATTTATTAATGGATTCCCGCTTTCGCGGGAATGACGAACATCTGTGAGTGTCGGGTATGACGACCACAGGTAAAGAAAGGGATTTTTTCTATGAACTTAAATTATTCAAAAGTGTTTTTATCGGTGATGTTCGGGCTTTTGCTCACCAGCGTATCTGTGCGCGCATCTGAGACAGATAACCGCATTCAAACTGCCGCCCAGGATTCCTATGTGTATAAGACCTACCTTAAAGATGATTCAATCAAGACGATCTCTAATGATGGTGCTGTGACCTTGACAGGGACAGTCAGTGAAGATTCCCATAGGTCATTGGCCCAAGAGACAGTGGAAAGTCTTCCGGGGGTCAAGAGTGTTGACAATCAATTGACCATCAACGGTCAACAACCGGCTGAAAATTCAGATGGTTGGCTTGGCATGAAGGTCAAAAGCGCCCTGTTCTTCAATCGTAACGTAAGCGCTGTTAATACTGAGGTAGATGTCGCCAATGGCATCGTTACATTAAAGGGTAAGGCAGACAGCCAGGCCCAAAAAGACCTGACCGGTGAATATGCCAAGGACATTGATGGTGTCAAGGGTGTTGATAACCAAATGACCATTGCTGAGGCCACCAGTCAACCTGAACAGGCCAAGGACAATAAGGTCGATGATGCTTCAATTACAGCACAGGTCAAGATGGCTTTCTTAACGCATCATTCAACCAGTGCTTTCAAGACAGGCGTTGATACGGCTAACGGTATCGTCACATTAAGCGGTAACGCTGTCAATAGTGCAGCCAAGGACATGGCCACCAAGGTAGCCGGTGATGTCAATGGTGTTTCAAGCGTTGTCAACAATATGACTATTAACCCGTAATTTATTTATAAATCAGGGTTCATAGGCTGCTGGTGGTGTTAATGGTTGTATGGAGTTACTGCCAGCAGCATTTTTAGAATTATTTTTATCATAAGAAAGTGGGGAATATGTTTAATAAGACATTACTAATAGTATTTGTCATGGCTTTAGCGATGCAATTAACAGGCTGTTTCTATCGTGACGATCGCTGGCATCATGACCACGATAGGGATTATCATCCAGAGCATCATGATTCAGAGCATCATGATTCAGGTATTGATGTCCATCTGCATGGTTAATTAACAGGACTGATCTTAAGATGGAATACTTCTCAACGATCGCAAAATGGGTATCAGATAAATCCGCGCAATCGATCGTGGGTTTTGCGGCATTCGTCATTGTCCTGGTTTGGGCAATAATCGGTTTGCCAATGCATTTTAGCGTGATGTGGCATTTGATCATAGGCACATTATCAGCTGTCATATCGATTTTAATGCTTTTTATCATCCAAAACAGCCAGAACCGGCATACCATTGCCATCCAGCTCAAACTCGATGAGATCATCCGTGCCACCAAGGGTGCCCATAATGAAATGATGGATATCGAGAAATTAGCGGATGAGGACCTGGGCAAGATCCAGAAAAAGTATGGATTATTGGCAGAGAAGACCAAGGCAGGATTAAAGAACGGCAAGCTCGACACGAATACACCGGCGCTGGGGAAGGTTGTTGAAGAGGAATTAAAACTTATATAACAATGGAGGGGACTATGAGTAAAAATTTTGAAAAGGTGCTGAGTTTGTTTATCTGTACTGTTTTCACGATGCAGTTAATGGGCTGCGGGACATTGATGTATCCTGAACGCAGAGGGCAAAGAGGCGGCAGTATCGATGCGGGAATTGCTATTTTGGATGGTATCGGGTTATTGTTCGGTATTATTCCAGGCGTTATTGCTTTTGCCGTTGATTTTAGTAACGGAACGATCTATTTGCCGTCAAGAAATAGAGTAGGCCTTCTGGATATGAAGAATATCAAGGAAGTCAAATTCGACCCCAAACATACCAGCTTGGCCAGCATTGAAAAGATCATCAAAGACCGGACCGGCTGCAATGTCAGGTTTGACCAGGACAATCTTAGGATCTCTAAATTAAGGTCCCTGAATGATATGCAGGCGCAATTTGCCCAAGCAGGTCCTGTTGTCAATAATGACAGGGTCGCCTTGTTATGATCAAACATAGAATTATATTATCTTTCTTGATCACTGCTCTGATGGCCACAGCGGTATATGGTCAGGGAAAGCCAAGGATAGATAATACAAAAACTGTTTCCGGGATAGTAAAGAAGATTGATTTTGTCGGCGGTACGATCTCAATATTGACAGATGACACGCTTCAAATGTCATTTCTTGTCTCAAATAACGCCATTATTATGCGGGACACACAATCCATCGGATTGATGGATATTAAAGAAGGTCATCCGGTGACGATACAATATGATATTGCTTCTCCTGGAAGGGATATCGCCAAGAGCATCGTTGATAACAAACCAAATGGTCTTGATTAAAGCAAGGGAGCATAAAATGTTTAAGAATATCTTAAGTTTTAAGACAGCGCTGATGATTATTTTAGGGTTGGTTCTTTTTTGTCCAGGCGTGTTCGCGCAAGGCCACCAAGATAGGGCCTCTGATACACATGCTAGAGGCAATGGCCGAAGTGCCGGGCATGGTACCAGGCATTATTATCATAATGGAAATTGGAACAGGAATGGCTGGTTCGGTTGGGGAGTTCAAGCGCCAATGTTATCAAATGGGTATATTGTTGGTTCTCTTCCACCTGGTTATACCGTGGTGCAGGTCCAAGGTAATACTTATTACTATGGTGAGAACAGGTATTTCAGGCAATTACCCAGCGGTGGATACACCGTTGTAACGGTACCCATAGGCAATTAATTCAGGAGCTTAAGATGAAGGATCATCAAGAGAAAAATCGAACAAAAAATAACGAACAAGAGTCGAACTATATCAATGAAGGTAACCCTAATACGCAAAAATTATCTTCTGATCAGCAGTCAGTTCAATTAGTCAGGGAAGCGATCAAAGACGATCAGGGATTGTCGGATGTTGCCAAGGATATCCACGTATCAGTTCAGGCAGGGACCATTACCTTGGATGGGAAGGTGGCAACGGAACAGCAATTGAATCTTGCCAC
>CAZASA010000008.1:0-52233 GCA_964487685.1 uncultured Planctomycetales bacterium | reverse complement strand
CGTATGGTTCTCGTAGCCCGCATTGAAGATCTTACCAGCGATCTTTTCTTTAGGGTATTCCATGCATTTAACATACAAGTCTGTGATATCCCCGATATGAATATTCGGACGTTTTTGCGAGCCTCCGAAAACACGTATCTTACGATTATGATAGCCATGATTCGTCAGGATATTCACAGTTAGATCCATGCGTTGGCGGGTTGAATACCCACATACCGTTGCGGGTCTTAGGATAAGGACCGTAAAATCATCCGATCGTTGCGCTAAAAGATAATCTTCGCACATGGCTTTGAATTTAGAATAATCGGTCAAAGGAATACGCTCCATATCCTCGGTGACATTCTCCACTTCCTTGACACCGTAAACACTGGAAGATGACGCATAAATAAAACGTTTGACCTTATTTTTCTTAGAAATCTCAACCAAAGGGATAAAAGCGTCATAATTAATAGATTTGCCAAGATCAGGATTTAATTCAAAAGAAGGATCATTGGAAATGCAGGCCAGATGGATCACAGCGTCCGTTCCAGGTATGATCATCTCTAAAAGAGCGACATCGCGCATATCTCCCTTGATTTCCGTCAGCCCCGGATGCCCTTTGACCGATGACAAAACATCATCACCATAAATATACAGATCAAGGACCTTTACCTGATAACCCGCTTTTAACAGCTTGGGAACCAAGACAGCACCCACATAACCTGCTCCACCCGTCACTAAAATAGTTTTTATTTGTTTCACGCTTTACCCTCCCCTTAATATTTCAATAGCCTGACGATAAACTTCATCAAATCTACCGCCATGACCGGCTCGCGGTTACAGACAATTTGGACGGCCAAAGATCCGGCGGCATTACCGATAAATGACACAATATCCTGAGGATAGCCGCTGGCAAAACAAGGGGCCACAAAGGCAAAAAAAGCGTCCCCGGCACCGATGGCATCTACGACCTTGTAAGAAAAAGCTGGTGTCTCATGGAAGCCTTCTTTTTTGGAATAACTTAACGAACCATGGGCCCCACGTGTGGCAATGATCTGTTTACAGCCGATCTGCTCATAGACTTTTTGGGCCAAATGACGCGGATCACTAAACTTATCATGCGCGGCGAAACGCAGCTCAAGCTCGTCAATACAAATACAATCGGCATGCGGGTATTTGGTCACCAGGTTAAAACCGATATTGGCACTGTTTGTCTGTGCGTTAACCGCCAAATATTTGGCCTTGGAACAGACCAGATCGATCAATTTTTTTGTCATCAACCCGTGCCCGAAATCGGAAATGAGCACACAATCATAGTTGGCTATCACTTTCTGCAGATGACGGGCAATATCTGATTCTACCTGTGTCGGGATATCGTTATCCTTCATATAACAAATTTCAAAAAGTTTACGGTTATTTCCTCCTTCATGGACAAAACGCCGTTTAACAATAGTATTGGTATCAGGACGGTAAAAAAACTTCGGTTTAACGTTAGACGTAAGACGCTCGCGGATAAAACTTTCCTTGGAATCCTGTTTGCCTAAAACTGTTATCAAATCCACCTGTCCGCAAACACTGGCCACATTATTGGCAGTAGCCAAGGCCCCGCCGGCAAACATTTCTTCAGAAATATAACGGTTCACCACCAAATGTTCCTTGGAGGATTTCCCCATAGGCGTGCAATAATGATATTCATCAATAATGGCATCCCCTATCACCAGCACTTTAAGCTTTTTCAAACTTTCAAGGGATCCCACGATCTGTTCGATCGAATAACGCTTACCGATAGCTTTCAAATAGTGGGACGTCCTCGGGGGAAAAATATCAAAATAATTATTAATGATCTGTGATGAACTAAAAGTAATATCATCCGTAAAGACAATGCTGCCCCCCACTGATTTTAAGGTTTCTTCTTCTTCAAAAATTTTACCAGTAACATCTTGTTCACGTTTCTTATATTCTATTCCCTTGGCATAAAAATTCGGTTTTAACACCTTGATGGCTTCGATCGCGGTAGGGGCATCCACAATGCCCACATAATCAACCACTCCCAGCGAAGCAATGGTTTCAGCCCGCAGTCTCTCCTTAAAAAACGGACGTCCGGGGCCGCGTTTAACATGCTTATCCGCAGTCAAGGTCACCACCAGGATATCCGCGTCCTTTTTGGCCATATTAAAATGACGGATATGCCCCAAGTGAACAATGTCAAAAACCCCATGACACAGCACCACTTTTTTACCTTTGGACTTATTTGCTTCTATCCGTCGGGCGATGTCTTTAAGCGCTAAAACCTTACTTTGAGGAGTTTGTTCCATAAAAAGGCCTCGCCTCCTGTTTCTTTGCCAGATATTTAAACCAATCCTTGGTTGCCTCTTGTATGCTTTCGGGTGTCCATACCGGAGCCTGACGCCAATCATCAATATTTTTAAGCACGACCGCCATCCCTTCTTCAAACGACACCCGTGGCTGCCAGCCGAGCATTGATTTTATTTTATTGATGTCTGCCCATGTGCAATCAGGTTCCCCTGGTCTTTTGGGAATATGCACCTTATCCCCTTTTAACAAAGAAATTAATTTATTGACACTCTGCGGGTTTCCCGCACCGACGTTAAAAACTTCGCCGGATACACCAGAAAAACCAGCACAATAAAAAGCTTCAACAACATCGGTAACAAAAATAAAATCACGCGTCTGGTTCCCGTCGCCGACAACAGTAAATGGTTTGCCGTTTAATTTTTGGCTTAAAAAAACACCAATGACGGCGCCGTAGCTTCCCGAGGTGCGCGATCTAGGGCCATAAACATTAAATAATCTTAAAGAAATTACCGGTAGATCATAAACTCGTCCCCAATGTAAAAGTGCGCATTCTCCCATATATTTTGTCAGGGCGTATGGATATAGGGGTTGAATGGGTGTGTTTTCATCCGTTGGATAGTGTCCGGGGGCCGGCACCCCGTAACAGGAAGAGGAAGCGGCATATATGAATTTCTTAACTCCTGCTAATCGGGATGCCTCAAGAACGTTCATCGTCCCCATCACATTAGCTGTATAATAATTTCTTGGGTTTACGATGGATGGCACAATGTCAGCAAGCGCGGCCAAATGAAACACCATGTCCCTCTCTTTAAATAAAGGACTAATGCTGTCAAAATCAACGATATCCGCCTTTATAAATTTAAATCTTGAATGGTCCTTGAGATGGGCCACATTGGCCATGCGTCCGGTGGATAAATTATCTATGACAGTGACGGTATGCCCGTCATTGATAAGATGATCGACCAGATGACTGCCGATAAACCCAGCCCCTCCTGTGACCAAAACATTTTTTTTCATCTTGCTACCTCTCAGACACTTGTTCAAAGATTTCGTTATTGTTTTGAACAGCTAATTCTTTGATTAAATCAACACATTGGGTCGCCGGATAAAGAGATGCGTTTATTTCTTCCTTGCATATCAGAATGACCCCTTGCGGATTGTTAGGTATTTGTTCTATTCGGCTTAATTTCACCCCAACCCACTGCGGCTGGTTCAAAGACATTTCAACCAGTTCAACGAGATCAGAGCTGCCCAAAATAAAAAAAACCCTCTCTCCCTGGTCATACAAACGTTTGATAACTATATTCAATTGTTCCCTAATTAAGCCTATGGAACGTATAGTCTTAAGCGTGTAACGGATAGATTTATGGTATTTTTCAGAAGCCCCTTTGGGGGTAAGAATATACTGGGTTTTCTTCTTATTTAGCTGACGGATACGGATGTATCCCTTCACAATAAGACGGCGGACCAAGAGATTGGTCATTCCAAGTGAAATATCCAACTGTTTGGACAGATCTCTTTGATTAGCATCAAGTTCGGCGCCAATAATATTGATCAATTCAAATTCGCGCTCATTGAGGGAGTCTTCGGGTTCGGTCATAGGAATGTTCAATTTGTGAACATTATATTAAAAATACTCACCCTGTCAACACAAAACAAGCTTTATAAATTGTTAACATTTCTAGGCTTTTTGAATTTTCTTGTAAGTTCTAATAAAGCAGCTTATAATTTAACCCGTTTTAGGCCAATGATATAAATCCGTACGCAAAGGATCTAATGAAACGCATCTTCATTGCCTTAGGTTTCACATGCTGGGGATTATACCTGCGCACCCAATGCCTGATCCACCGGGAATGGTGGGTTGATGAGATCAATCAATGGAACAATACCATTGGTCCCCTAAAACCATTTTGGCAACGACTGCCGAATGGAGGATTGACCTGCTATCCCGGCGATTACCTGTTGACCTACCCTTTCGTCAGAGTTTTCGGACACAATAAATGGGGTGTCGCCATCCCCCACATCATTGTCACGATCATTGGATTTTATTTTTTATACCTGATTTGCCAACGTTACCTGAAGACCGCTTGGGGCACGGCCATGGCTTTTCTCATCTATTGCTTAAATTCTGAATTGATCTTCCATGCCTTTGAACTGCGTGATTATACTGTCCTTGCGACGCTGGGACTGGCGGTGTTTTATTGCACACAAAGCATCGTTTGCGCCAAATATACGATAACTCCCCTTAATAAATTGCTTACAGGGCTATTTTTCATCCTGACCATCCTCTTTCATGCCTATGGAATAATGATCGTCGGCTTCTGTACCATTTTTTCGATCCTGACTGAATGGGCTGTGACCCCTATGCCCGCGATAATAAGAAGGACATGGAAATTTTACCTTGCCGTTGGAATTATTGCCTTACCGCCGTGGTATTGGTACGCGACCTATAATCTCGGTCAAAAGGTCCACAATATAAACCAACCTTTTGATTTTATCCCCAACCCGGCCGTGAATATGGCAGGTTTTTTAAAAAGTATTTTCGGCAATCTCATCGGTTATAAACTTTTATATCCGCTGCTCCTAGGTCCCCTGCTGGCACTCATCCTACCCCATGAATCCCGTCTAAAATATATGGTTTTTTTTGCCATCATGGTCGTCTTGCCCATCTACGTGCTTTGCATGATGGACATTTCCATGGAATATTGGTTTCTCCAAAGGCAGTTTGTATGGGTCATTGCCTTATTCAGTTTTTTTGTTGCCTGGGGTTGGGAAGACGTGATCTTTTGCCTGACAAATTTAAAAAAGACAGATAAAAATCACTAGCCATGCGTAAACTACCCATTTCTATCACGATCATTTTTCTTTTATCCCTGGTCTATTGGTCCTATCTGGCCTTGACCACCCGGATGGATATCGTTTTTGATGCCATTGATTACGCGTCCACCGGCCGGATGCTATTTTCCCAAGGCTTGGTCGCTTTTTTCAAAACCGGACCTCACCGCGAGCCGCTGTATCCTTTATTGATCGCGGCATCCATGTCTGCCGGAAATTTAACGGGTCTGGCCTTTGTCAAGGTCATGGCCATCTTCGGCATTGTGATCTTGTTTCTGACACAGGCATTGACCTATAAACTCCTGCGTTTATTAAATATCCGTGATGATGTTTCTGTTTTAGTGCTGGCCTATTTGGCCCTGTCCCCGGCTTTCAACAATACCGCTTTCAGCTTGTTCTCGGAGATCGCGGCACTCCCTCTTGTCTTGGGCGTCATCTTGACGAGTTATTACTCCTGGGAAGCTATCAAACAAAATAAAGAATACACTGCCTTTATTTACGGCATACTTTTAGGGTTAAGTTTAGCATTGGCAGCTCTGGTCAAAGCTACTTTTGAATTCCTCACCCCTGTTTATCTTGTCATTTTCTTTAGCATGATATTTTTTACAACAAAAGAAACAATAACAAAGAAACTGTCTTTAATGCTCTGCATCATCGCCGCGGCAAGTTTCTTTTATGTTCCGATCTGCGGGTATAAATGGCTCAATAGGGAATATAACGGGACCTTTACCATCACTAACCGCGGGCCCTGTCTTCTTTATGCCAATACTGCCCGACGGATGGAGCCTTTGACCGTTAAAAAATTCGCGGAAGCCTTGGCTTACATTCCCGGAGAAGGCGTCTGTAATAGTATTTTTGACCCTAAGGAATGCGCTTTCTGGTCTTTTCAAAAATGCGATGGAATAGCTTCAGATAAACTAAACGAATTACAATCCCAACATCTTTCCATTGAGAAAGAAAATTCAACTCTTGTCGGGTTATCTGCCCAAAAAGCCCTTCATAACCCATTGCAATACGCTTTAATGTATTTTCTAGAAGGGATCAAGATGTTTTTCTGGGAATCGACTCAGATCGGATTTGTCCAATATCCTCACTGGTTATCAAAGATCTATAGCATTAAGGCCTTCAATAATGGCCTGCGCTTTTTTGTCTCTTTGATCACCTTGCTGGCTGTTGTATTGCTTTGGTGCCAAACTTTGTCCCCGCGAAGGACCAACCTTGGATTTTTGATCGCTGTGCTGGTCTTCCTTTATACTCTAAGCTTTTCATTTGTCACCATCGTCACCCGTTACGCGATGCCTATTGCCCCTCTGTATCTGATCGCCATCGGCATCTGGTTAGATCAAATTTTAGCGCCTAAAAAAATAAATTGAGCTATAATAGCCCGCATGAAAAAGATCACTGATATTTTCGCCCAAAAGGAATTGACCTTTTCTTTCGAGCTTTTCCCCCCTAAAACCGAAGAAGGTCATTTAAAGCTGCTCAAAACGATGCGCCTGCTGGGTGCGCTTAAGCCTGATTTTATCTCCTGCACCTACGGTGCCGGCGGTGGAAGTCGCGAAAAAACATTAGACATCGTTGATCACATCCAAACCGAACACCATATCCCATCGGTGGCGCATCTGACCTGTGTATTGCATACTAAGGAAGAGATCAAAAATATCCTCTCGGCCATGAAAAACCGCGGGATCTGCAATTTGCTGGCCTTACGGGGTGATGCTCCCAAGGATGATCCTAACTGGACACCGGGAAAGGATAATTTTAAATACAGCTGTGAATTAGTCTCCTTTATCAGGGAACATTTTAAGGACCATTTTAGCATCGGGGTGGCTGGTTTTCCTGAAGGTCATCTGCTTTGCCCTGACCGCAATTTGGATGCCGAATATCTAAAAAATAAGATCACCAGCGGCGCTGATTATGTGATCACCCAGCTTTTTTTCAATAATCAGGATTATTTCGATTATGTGGTCCGCTTGAAAAAATTAGGCGTCAATGCCCGAATTATTCCTGGGATCTTGCCCATCACCGACTATCCTGGTCTGGTTCGCTTTACCGCGATGTGCGGGGCCTCGATCTCTCAAAAGGTCCATGATATATTCAAGCCCTTAGCAGGTAACCCTGAAAAAACTCTTGCCGCCGGGATCGATTTTTGCTTAAAACAAAGCCGTGAGCTCCTTAAGGGAGGCGCTCCGGGCTTGCATTTTTACACCTTAAATAAGGTCCACCCGGTGGATGCCATCATTAAAGAACTGCGATCATGATCAACTATTCCAAACAATTTGATATGCTGCGTGACCTGCTTACCCAACGGATCCTCATGCTTGACGGGGCCATGGGCACGATGATCCAAAAGCATAAGCTGAGCGAAGACCAATACCGTGGGGAACGTTTTATAGACTGGTCAGGCGACCTAAAAGGCAATAACGACCTGTTGACCTTAACCCAGCCGCAGATCATCCGGGAGATCCATCAACAATATTTTAAAGCTGGCGCGGATATCATTGAAACTAATACCTTTAACAGTAATCGTATCAGCATGGCTGATTATAAAATGGAAGGTTTGGTATATGAACTTAATGTAGCTGCCGCTAAACTGGCCAGGGAAACAGCCGATCAATTCACCAAAGACCACCCTCAAAAGCCTCGCTTTGTGGCTGGTGCCATCGGTCCCACCACCAGAACTGCTTCCATTTCTCCGGATGTCAATAATCCGGCTTTCCGGGGCATTACTTTTGACCGATTGGTTGAGGCTTACTCAGAGCAACTTACCGGCCTCATCGATGGCGGGGTTGACCTGATCTTGATCGAGACCATCTTTGACACCCTTAATGCCAAGGCCGCGATCTTTGCCTATGAGATCATCAGTGAAAAGATCGGCTATAAATTACCTCTCATCATTTCCGGTACCATTACCGATGCTTCAGGCCGCACCCTTTCCGGGCAAACCACTGAAGCATTTTGGATCTCCGTTAAACATGCCAAGCCATTGGCCATTGGGTTAAATTGCGCGTTAGGCCCAAAGGACATGCGCGCCTATATCGCCGAACTTTCCCGTATTGCTGATTGTTTTGTCAGCTGTTACTCCAACGCCGGTCTTCCCAATGCTTTTGGCGAATATGACATGGGTGCCCAGGAAATGGCCTCCATTGTCAAAGAATTTGCCCAAAGCAAACTGATCAATATCCTGGGCGGCTGCTGCGGGACAACCCCTGAGCATATCCAGGCCATGTATCATGCGATCAAAGACCTTGCTCCCCGGGAATTGCCCAAACTTAAACAATATAGTTCATTTTCCGGACTTGAGCCATTGATCGTCCGTGAGGACACTAATTTTATCAATGTGGGTGAACGCACCAATGTCACCGGCTCAAAACAATTCGCCCGCTTGATCATTGCCGGGAAATTTGATGAAGCTCTGGTTGTTGCCCGCAGCCAAGTCGAGAATGGTGCTCAGATCATTGATGTGAACATGGATGAAGCCATGCTCAACTCCGTTGAAGCCATGACCACCTTCCTTAATCTCATCGCCTCTGAACCTGATATTGCCCGCGTTCCCATCATGATCGACTCTTCCAAATGGTCGGTGATCGAAGCAGGGCTAAAATGCGTCCAGGGAAAGTCCATCGTAAATTCCATCAGCCTCAAGGAAGGCGAAGCCTCTTTTAAAGAACAAGCCAAAAAGGTCCTTTATTATGGCGCGGCTGCCGTGGTCATGGCTTTTGATGAAAACGGCCAAGCCGATACCGTGGAAAAACGCGTTAGCATCTGCCAAAGGGCGTATAAGATCCTTACCGAAGAAGTCGGCTTTGCCCCCAACGACATTATTTTTGACCCGAATATCTTTGCCATCGCCACCGGTATTGAAGAACATAATAATTATGCCCAAGATTTTTTTACAGCTACCCTGCTCATCAAAAAAAGCTGTCCGGGCTGCTTGATCTCCGGCGGTGTATCGAACGTGTCTTTTTCCTTTCGCGGCAATGACCCCATGCGCGAGGCCATGCACTCGGCCTTTTTATTCCGTGCGATCAAGGCCGGTATGGATATGGGCATTGTCAACGCGGGGATGATCAGTGTCTACGACCAGATACCCAAGGACCTGTTGGAACTTATCGAGGATGTTTTACTCAACCGCCGTTTGGACGCGACCGAACGTCTGGTCAACTTTGCCCAAACAGTAAAATCCCAAGGCGAGAAAAAAGAAGTGGATCTTTCCTGGCGCAGCCTTCCTGTCGACCAACGCCTGTCCCATGCCCTGGTCAAAGGGATCGTTGATTTTATCGAACAGGATACGGAAGAAGCCAGGCTTCGCTCCAGCCGGCCCCTGGATGTCATCGAAGGGCCGTTAATGGCCGGGATGAATGTTGTCGGCGATCTTTTCGGGGCCGGAAAAATGTTTTTGCCGCAAGTGGTCAAAAGTGCCCGGGTCATGAAAAAATCAGTGGCCTATTTAAGCCCATTTATTGAAAAAGAAAAAGACCAGAATGCCAAGGTCGCGGGAACAGTGATCATGGCGACTGTCAAAGGTGATGTGCATGATATCGGCAAGAATATTGTCGGTGTTGTCCTGGCTTGCAACGGTTTTAAGATCATTGACCTGGGCGTAATGGTGGCCTGTGACAAGATCCTTGCTGAAGCGAGGGCGCAAAAAGCCGACATCATCGGCCTCTCCGGACTGATCACGCCTTCGTTAGATGAGATGGTGCATGTGGCCTCAGAGATGCAGCGCCAGGGTTTTACGCTTCCCTTGATGATCGGCGGGGCAACCACCTCACCC
This sequence comes from uncultured Planctomycetales bacterium, assembly GCA_964487685.1. Lineage (GTDB taxonomy): Bacteria > Omnitrophota > Gorgyraeia > Zapsychrales > Fredricksoniimonadaceae > JABDGZ01. Next base: position 42,326 of record CAZASA010000008.1, on the reverse strand, counting down.
GCGCATACAGCGGTCAAAATCGCCCCAGCCTATGACCATCCGGTCATCCATAGCAAGGATGCTTCCCGTTGTGTCGGTGTTTGCAGAAGTCTTACAGAACCTCAATTAAAAAAAGACCTCTTGGCAAAGGTCAAAACCGAATATGCCCGGTTACGGGAAGAGCACGCCAGCCGGCAATCCGTTCGAAATTTTGTTCCCATTGAAAAAGCTCGGGGAAAAGGACTTGCCACTGATTGGCAAAAAGCAGAGATCACTGCCCCTTCCTTTTTAGGTGTCAAAACCTTCAAGGATTTTGACTTAAACCTGGTCCGTCAAAGAATCGACTGGTCACCCTACTTTTTTACATGGGAATTCAAAGGTAAATTCCCTCAGATCTTCAAGGACCCTGTCATCGGGGATGAGGCCAAACGGGTTTATGATGATGCCAATGTGATGCTTGATGAGATCATCCGCAAAAAACTTCTTCGGGCCAACGGTGTTGTCGGGTTTTTCCCTGCCAACTCGGCTGGTGATGATATTGAACTTTATACAGACGACAAGCGCAATGCTGTAGCCTATACACTCTATAATTTACGCCAGCAGGTCCTTGTCAGTGACGGACAACCTCTTTTGTCTCATGCTGATTATATTGCCCCTAAATCTTCCGGTATCAAGGATTATATCGGGGCCTTTGCCGTGACAACTGGCATTGGGCTAGATGAGATGGTCAGAAAATATGAAGCTGATCATGATGACTATAAAAGTATCATGGCCAAGGCTGTTGCTGACCGTCTGGCCGAAGCTTTTGCAGAGCTTATGCATGAGAAGGTGCGCAAAGAACTGTGGGGATTTTCCAAGGATGAGAATTTAAGCCCTGATCAAATTATCCACGGGGACTACCGCAGTATTCGTCCGGCTCCGGGATATCCGGCATGCCCAGACCACACGGAAAAAGCAACGATATTCAATATGCTTGATGCGACCCATAACACCGGCATTACGCTGACAGAAACCTTCGCGATGTTTCCTACCGCCGCTGTCTGCGGAATTTATTTTGCCCATCCTCAATCAAAGTATTTTGCCATCGGTAAGATCGCCCAAGACCAGATCGTTGATTATGCTAATCGAAAGAAAATGCCCGTTGCTGTTGCGGAAAAATGGCTAGGCCCCAACTTGGGGTATTAGCGATCAGCTTATTTTATATATTTCCTGGATCGGCTGTTTTTTGCAGTATACCGCTATTTCTTTAGGCTTGATCCAATTCGCGTCATTCTTCATTGATTTATAGATGGGACAAGTGGTACAAGGGATCCCTTCCTTGGCTTCTTTTGCACCTGTCAACATCCCTCGGGCATAATTCATTTTTTCATTATTGAAACATTCCGATAATCCCTCTTTGAAGGCATTGCCAAAATCCCCCCACAAATTCTGGCAGCAGCCCAGCATTTTGCCGTCGAAATTGATACGGGGATAATCCCATATTTGCAAACAGGTTGACCGTGAATAGCCCTTGCCGTTCTTTTCTTTATATTCTGTTCTGGAGGCGACCCCGATCCCGCTTTCCTTCCTGATCAATTCCTTGTCCTTGACCGGCGAGTAAGCCTCGTTCGAATTGAGTTTGACATAAAATTGCATCTGCAGGTCACGGGCCATTTGGCGGGCCTTAGGGATCTCATGCTCATTATGCCCAAAAGCAATGAATTGCCAAATTAAATACGGGGCCTTGGACCTGTATTTCTTTTTGTACTCATTGATCTTTCTGATATTAGCGATGACATCATCAAAATTGCCGTTTCTCCTATAAATCGCATAAATTTCCTGACTTGCGCCGTCAATGGAACAGGTGATATCGGCAAATTTATATTTGACCATGCCATGAAGGACTTCATCGTCCACCGTATTTAAATTGACCCCCACGGTGGCGCGCAAGGTGACTTTTTTCTTGTAAGCATATTTTATTATTTCCAATAATTCAGGGTTTAATAGGATCTCTCCCCTGTTGGCTAATTCAATATGGCGCACCCAGGGATTTGTATCGACCACTTTTTTAAAATCTTCAAAGGTCAAAAACCCTGAACCGATCACTGATTTGTGCCTGTCTCCCCGCCCGATCGAACAACAGGGGCACCTCAATTGGCAAACTGTGGCGGCATCAAGCACGATCCTGCTGGGCCTATATAAGGAAGGCCGCCTCGGAGCGACGAATTCCCCTAACCTTTTAAAAAACTTATTTCTGAATAAACTTATCACCGGCACTCCTGCATAAAAAAACAGCCAGTACCTTTCGATAACCGGCTGTTTTCTCAAAAAACCCTGGGAATATCCCTATTATTTTTTGGTGATATACCGCACCAGGTCTACCACGCGGTTGGAATAACCCCATTCATTGTCATACCAGGAAATGATCTTAAAAAACCTTTTCTCGCCTTTAAGATTGTTCTGGGTCGTGGCTAAAGAATCATAGATAGAAGAACGGGGATCATGGATAAAATCCGTTGAAACCAATTCCTCTTCAGTGAAGCCCAGATAACCTTTGAGATAGGTCTCTGATGCTTTCTTTAAAAGAGCATCGATCTCCTCGATGGACGTATCTTTATTGGAACGGAAGGTCAGGTCAACCACGGAAACGTCCGCGGTGGCCACACGAAATGACATCCCTGTTAATTTACCCTTGGTCACCGGCAGGACTTCTCCAACAGCCTTGGCAGCCCCTGTTGAAGAAGGGATAGTGTTGATCGCTGCCGCGCGTCCGCCGCGCCAATCTTTTTTAGAAGGGCCGTCCACTGTCTTTTGAGTGGCGGTATAGGCATGGATGGTGGTCATTAAACCTGTCTCAATGCCGATACCTTCCTTAATAAGCACATAGACTAGCGGGGCCAGGCAATTGGTGGTACAGCTGGCATTGGAAATGATATGGTGCTTGGCCGGGTCGTATTCATTCTCGTTGACACCCATGACAATGGTCTTGACCTCACCTTTGCCTGGGGCTGAAATGATCACCTTCTTAGCACCGGCTTGTAAATGACCGGCGGCTTTTTCGCTGTCGGTAAAAAGACCGGTTGATTCAATAACGATATCCACTCCCAACGCCTTCCAGGGAAGCTCAGCCGGTGTTTTGGTCGCCGGCACGCATTTAATTTTATGTCCATTGACCACGATCATATCCGCCTCTGTTTTGGAGGGGTCACTTTTAGCGGTGGAAACAGGGTGCTTAAATTTTCCCTGGACTGAATCGTATTTGATCTGATAAGCAAAATAATCCGCGTCGGTGGAAACATCAACGACCGCCACCACATCGATCTCATTACCTAAAAGCCCTTGGTCGCAGATCGCCTGGAACACCATGCGTCCGATACGGCCGAAACCATTGATACCTACTTTGACTGACATTGTTTCATCTCCTTTTAATTAATTGGACCTTATCTTGGATCATTGCTCCAGCTGATTCATGATCTTGGTGTAAACATCCTGGGCGACGACACGGCTCGGGAGAAGATCCTTGCGGGCTTTGACACGAAGTTTGCTGGTAGTCAAATTGATCTGGATGACCTGAACGGTCACATTATTGCCGTACACGATGGCCTTGAGTTGCCCATCCTTGGGACGCTCATCAGTGATAGTTCCCATCACTGACAGGACCTTATGGGCCGCGGTCATCAATTCTTCCTGGCCCTTGCCGCTGATACCTTCGAAAGTATCCTGGGTCACCGCATATCCTCCGACAGCCCCGGCACCGCCGACGACCAAGAACCAGCAGCCGCTGAAAGATACGCACATCACTGCTAACAGTACAAATTGAAAAAATTTAACTGTGTATTTCATATCTTAGCCCTTGCCGGGTTTGGCACCATGATTAGCTTTTTTGGAACGCCAGTTTAATTTTCCCTTGCGTAATCGCTTGCTCATTATCATTCTCCTATTATTGATTTAAGTTGATTCATTTTACTCATAAACCGCCAAGGTTTCAAATCTTTTAATTCTTTCTTCGTATTTGACCCTGTCGCCACCGCCACTGCCCTGACACCCGCCCTGCGGGCACAATTGATATCAATGGTCATATCGCCAACATATAAAACCTCTTCTCTTTTAATTTTCAGACGTTTGGCTATGAGCCATAACATGTCCGGATAGGGTTTAGGCTTGGGCGCCTTGTCCGCGCAAAGCACTATATCAAAAAATTCCAATGCCCCAAGCGACCTTAAGATGATACGTGTGAATTTATCCGGCCGGTTGCTGGCCACGGCCAGCTTGTATCCTTTATTTTTTAAGAATTCCAGGGTCTTGCGTGCCCCGGGCAGGAATTTCACTGCCCCCTTCAAACTCAAGGCCTTGACATGATGTGGCCTATAAATAGCGATCGCCTTGTCTGCCAATTTCTCCCCGACGAACAGTTTCATCAGGTTACGGTCCCCGCTGCCGACACTGCGTTTGATCTGGGTATCAGACCGGGGAAAAAAACCCATGGACCTTAAAGTATGATTGACGCTCCGGCTTACCGCGGGGTATGCATTGACCAGGGTGCCATCCAAGTCGAATATCACTAATTTAATCATGATGCTTAAGGGTGGAGGCAAATAATATGACCAAGCCCACCACCGCTAAAAATGCCCCGATCACAGCTTTGAACACCAGGACCACCGCATCCCATTGCTGTAAAACCAGGGTGATCCCTAAGATCGTTATTATAAACCCTATCGAAAAGAATATCACACTCCTCATGCTGGAGGCTCCTAATTGGTACTGGGACGACTTTTCCATCGACGATGCATCCAACCCCATTCATGGGGATACTTGCGGATATAGCCTTCAATGATATTTGTCAATTTCTGGACATTATATTGAATGGTCTCTTCATCGGTCGCTTTCTCTTCCAGATAAAAATGTTTTTCGATCAGCAATTGATGGTGGTCGCTGTCACCCTTGCGCAAAGTAAAGATCGGCAGCAACGGCGCACCGGTACGCATGGCAAAAATGATAGGCCCTGTCGCTGTACCGGCCTTTTGCCCAAAAAAATCAACATAAACCCCTGATTTACTGCCCGTATTCTGGTCAAGAAGGACCACTAAAAGTTCATTATCACGCAACGCTTTGAGCGATTGGGCCACGCAGGCTTCCCGGGGATAACTGTGCACTGTTTTTAGCCCCAAACGGGAGCGAGAAGCCTGGAAATCCTTCTCAATGATCTCATCACGGCTGGGGCGGATGATCGCATTGGTGGGATAGCCCATTTGGGCCAAATAAAGGAGCATCACGGGGAAATTGCCGAAATGGGCGGATATACCGATAACGCCCTTGCCCTCTTTAAAAGCGGCGTCCAGGTTCTCACGGGAATTTCCTTCAAAAGAAAATGATTCTTTAATTAACTGTGGCCGCGACGTAAAGACGCCAAGCTCAATGGCCCCGCGGCCGGCATTATAAAAACATTCCTTACATATTTTTTTGAGTTCGGCCTGGGATTTTTCCTTGCCAAAGGCGATACTTAAAGTGCTCATGGTCGCATTACGCAAACGCTGGACAATAAAATAGATTACGGCCAACAATCCACCCGAGAAAGCCTTAATGACTGGATAAGGCAGTACCCTGAAGATCCAGGAAAATAAATAAAAAGCCCACCGAACTAGAGTTCTCTCTATTTTTTTCTTCGTATCCGTCGCCATGTCTATTTCCCAAGCTCCTGGGCGTATCCGGTATGGGGACCAATAATGTCTTCGATGGTCCGTAACAGGGCGGTCGGATTAACAGGCTTAGTAAGGTGGGTGATGGCGCCGGCTTCCAGTTCGGCCTTGACATCGTCTTCGGAATCTTTGGCTGTCAAAAATACGATCGCGATGTTCTTGAGCACATCATAGGCTTTGATCTTCCTGCACAGGTCACGCCCCTTGATGCCGGGCATGATGACATCCAGGATGATCAGATCCGGACGCTGGTCAAGGGCCAGGTGTAAGGCCTGTTCCCCGTTCTTCGCGGAGATCACTGAATACCCGGCCTGGCTTAAGATCGGTACAATGATCATGTGCGCGCCTGTGTCATCATCAACCAATAAGATCTTTTTAGACATATAGCTCTCCTAGCAGACCCCCCGCCGATTTGGTTATCAGCCAAGGCGGGGCTTATATAGATACTATCCCTATTAATATACACAAAAAACACAGGTAAGTAAAAATATCTCCGTATTTTGTATAAAAAGTCATTTCATGGACCAATGGCAAAGTTCCCCAGGCCTCACCTTCGATAAATGTCTTTTTACCGTGCCCGTCACTGACTACTGTAATAATACGGCCCCATGGATCGACCAGAGCGCTGACCCCTGTGTTGGCCGCGCGTGCCAGCGAACGGTGATTTTCAACACAGCCGAAAACCGCGGACTGTAAATGTAAAAACGGCGCCTTGGTGTCCCTAAACCAGGCATCATTGGTCATATTAATAAAAAAATCCGCTCCTGCCCTGGCAAAATTACGGCTTAAATGCCCTAAAGTATCTTCAAAGCAGATCAATACACAGAATTTCTTAGATGTTGGGGCCACTGAGAAAATCTTGTAAGTCGTCCCTGAGGTAAAATCATCCAAAGGGACGATTTTACTGATCCAGCCCAAGATCGGCCTTAAAGGCAGGAATTCTCCAAATGGCACTAAATGAATTTTATCATAACGTCCCTGCATTTGTCCATCCGCTCCGATCAAAAACGCGGAATTATAATATTTTTCTCCATCCTGGGCAACGGAACCGATCAAGATAGGGGTGTGCAGGTCCGCGGAGGTTTCTTCGATCATATTTACCAAAAAAGGCTCGTCGCTGATAACGCCTGGCAATGACGTTTCCGGCCATACGATCAAGTCTAATTTTTGATCTTCGAGCGATCGGGTCAATCGGATGGTTTTGGCGATGATCCATGGCCTGCGCCCCTCGTCCCAATCAATGGCTAAGGGGATATTGGGCTGAACGATCCCTACCCTGACAAGTGGATAATTATTCTTTTGCCCGGTGACCCAAGATCCATAGATCAGGACAAACGATAAGATCCCTACGACAGTAATACTCACTTTGGGGAAAAAAGAACGCGCCCGTAAAGACTCAAAGACCAAAAGATTGACCAGGATAACTAAAAAAGATACTCCGTAAACACCCGTTATGTCCGCGATCTGGATAAGACATATATTTTTATACTGCGAATGCCCGAGCATCGCCCAGCCGAAACCGGAAAGAAAATGGGCACGAATAAATTCCAAAGCCACCCAGCTTGATGCTAATACAAAGATACGCGGAAAAAGGGCCACGCGCTGGAAATAAACAAAGATCATCCCATAGATAGCAAAATATAATGATAAAAAAGCTATCAATACAATAGCGCCGGGATATGTGACATAGACAACCCATCCCAGGGTAAAGCCAAAGAACAAAAACCCGCACAGATAAGCGCGCCTGAATGCCCGCCAGGGACCTTGCCCGTCAAGAACACAAAAAAGGGGCACCAAGGCCACCCACGCCAGGAATGACCATTCGATCTGGGGAAAAGATACAACCAAAAGCCCCGCGGATAAAAGAGAAGCTAAAAATGCCATCCGGCTATTTTAGCGGGCGAGGAAGGAAAGTCAAGCATGTGCAAACTTATGCAGGAGTTCCGCGATAAAGGTCTGGTACTTTATACCCAGCTTTTTGGCTTTGCTCTTGAGTAAGGATAAATCATTGTTGTTAATGCGCATATGTAAAACAGCTTTTTTCCGGTATGCGGCCAACATACGTTTAATTCTTTCCTGTTCTTCTTTAGGAGCAGGAACGTATTCGCCTCTGCCTATGGCATCTTCAATAGATTGTTCATATTTGGTTAATTTAATTCTTCTCATAGATCTCCCCTTTGATAAAGCTTGGTATATTTACGGCTCGGATACAAAGTCTTTAAAAAAATTTCTTTTTCATTTTCGATAAATGGTACTACCCATACTTGACCTCTATGCTCAAACAACATTAACTTTTGATCATCACGATTATGATGATCTATAATGATTATAAACCTGGTCTTTAGGATATCTTCAAACGAAAGCCCCCTGATTTTCTTCAATCGCGTACTCTTCAGAGCATTCCACTTAGGTTCTTTTTCCATCAACCGCCCCTTTCCTATGGCGATTGTATATACAATATTGTATATACAATAGCGCCCTTTGCAAATGATTTTTATAATACAACACTTAGGGGGAATTTATGTACTGTTCATCGTGGGGGACGATGGGGTATTCTATGAACGGTGCTTACACGCCGTGGCATTTTTTGTATTTTTTGCCTGAGCCGCAAGGACAGGGGTCGTTGCGGCCTACCTTATCGGCCATGCGCACGGTCGAGGGCGCTGCCACTGCTTGCTGTTGATGGACATCGGTTTCATCCAACACGGCTTGCTGAGGATTCACGGGTTTGGGGATCCCGCCTTGGAATTCCTGATGCACAGCCTTCTGGGGGATATTGCTGAAGACCGAACGCGGACGCATTTCCTGCGGCATGGCTTGAAGTCTAAAAATCATCGCGGCTACCTCATGATTGATCGATCCATACATAGTCTTGAACATGGAAAAACCTTCCTTCTTATATTCCACCAAAGGATCGCGCTGGCCCAAGGCCCGCAGGCTGATACCATCCTTGACCTGGTCCATGCTGTAAAGATGCTCTTTCCATTTAGTATCGATCACATGCAATAGGATCATACGTTCCATACGGCGCATGATCTCCGGAGTCACCTGGGCTTCTTTGGTTTCATAAGCCTGGATCAATACCTTCTCAAGTTCCTCTTTGATCTGCTGGGCATTTAAGGTGCTCCACTCGCCCTTGAGGGCTTCAATGTTCACGGTAAATTTAGCAAGGATGTCCGCCGCCAAATGGTTAATGGTCTCCTCGTTATGTTCAAGGGCAAAATGGCTGTCCACCACATCGTCGGAAGCCATCAATACCGCATCCAGGATCACGTCCCTTAAATTCTCACCTTCAAGAATGGAGCGGCGCAGGCTATAAATGACCTCACGCTGCTTGTTCATCACATTGTCATAATCCAACAATTGCTTGCGGATCTCAAAGTTATAATTCTCAACCCTTTTTTGCGCAACTTCCAGGGCGCCTGAGACCATGCGTGATTCAATGACCTCGCCTTCCTTCATCCCGAGCTTATCCATCACCGTCATAATGCTCTCAGAGGCGAACAAACGCATCAAGTCATCCTGCAGGGAAACATAAAACCGTGATGAACCAGGGTCCCCTTGACGGCCGCAACGGCCTCTTAACTGATTATCAATACGACGGGACTCATGGCGTTCCGTACCAATGACGTGCAACCCTCCGGCGCTAAGCACCTGTTCACGTTCTTTAGCGACCTGCTCTTTGAATTGGGTGATGAATTTCTTGAGCATTTCCTGCTGGTCTTGATCAGTGGTATCCTTGCTTTTTTCAGCAACCAAGGCGCGGGCCAGGTACTCGGCATTACCGCCTAATACGATGTCCGTACCACGGCCGGCCATGTTGGTGGCGATGGTCACTCCCTTGTGCCGTCCTGCCTGGGCAATGATATGTGCTTCCAGTTCATGGTACTTGGCATTCAGGACCTGGTGAGTGATCCCTTTTTTCTTTAATAGACCGCCGATCAATTCAGATTTCTCGATAGAAATAGTACCCACTAAGACAGGCTGTCCCTTTTTGTGGCATTCTTCTATCTCCTGGACAACAGCATTATATTTTTCCTGGGTGGTTTTATAAATACAATCAGCATGGCTTTTGCGGATCAGCTGACGGTTGGTCGGGATGACCACTGTTTCCAGATTGTAGATCTCTTTAAATTCATTGGCTTCGGTATAGGCCGTCCCTGTCATCCCGGCTAATTTGCTGTACATACGGAAATAATTCTGAAAAGTAATGGTGGCCAGGGTTTGATTTTCACGCTCGATCTTGATGCCTTCACGGGCTTCCACCGCTTGATGCAGACCGTCTGACCAGCGGCGGCCGGGCATCATACGTCCGGTGAATTCATCGACGATAATGACCTTGCCTTCCTTGACCACATAATCCACGTCGCGGGTAAAGAATTCCTGGGCCCGTAAGGCGCAGATCACATGATGGCGGTATTCATTGGTGTCAATGTCGTGCAGATTCTTGACCCCAAAAAGCCCTGCGGCCTTCTTTTCCCCTTCTTCGGAAAGTGAGATGGATTTATTCTTCTCATCCGCCAGATAATCAAAACCCTGGTAGAGATCTTCACCTTTATGCTTGGCATCGATCTCCTGGCCTTCCGTAACGCGGCGGCCTTTAAGCTGACGGGCGATCTGGAATGCTTTATAATATTTATCCGTGCTTTCTTCCGCGGGCCCGGAAATGATCAACGGTGTACGCGCTTCATCCACCAGGATACTGTCAACCTCGTCGACAACAGCGTAAGCGTGGCCGCGTTGGACCATTTCTTCCCTGAAGGACACCATGTTATCGCGCAGATAATCAAAGCCGAACTCATTGTTAGTTCCATAGCTGATATCACAGGCATAGGCCGCCTGGCGGTCACGCGGGCTCATGTCATGCTGGATGACGCCGACAGTCAATCCTAAAAATTCATACAAAGGCCCCATCCAATGGCGGTCGCGGTGGGCCAAATAATCGTTGACCGTGACCACGTGCACACCGTCGCCGGTCAATGCGTTCAAGTAGGTCGGAAGTGTCGCCACAAGGGTTTTTCCTTCACCGGTGGTCATCTCCGTGATGCCGCCGCTATGAAGGACCATTCCGCCCACTAATTGCACATCAAAATGGCGCATGTTCAACACGCGGCGTCCTGTCTCACGCACAACAGCAAAGGCTTCATTTAAAATTTCATCCAAAACGCCTTGTTTGGTCTCAAATAATTCTTTTTCCAACCGTTTGATCTCAACAACAAGGTCTTCACGCTCCTGGCCTGAAGAAGCCTTGCGGTAATTGGACTGGATCGTCTCGTATTCATCTTTCTTGGTCTTGATCGCTTGATCGATACGCGCTTTGAATTCAGCCGTCTTGGCTTTAAGCTGTTCATCGGTCAAAGCTTTGATCTTGTCTTCCAGGGCACAGATCTCAGAAGCCCTGATCGATAATTTTTTGACGAGACCTATCGAAGGCAAGGGCGCTTCCGGATGGATATTGATCTGTACTTTTGGTTTTAGGCGATCAATATAACGTTGCGCACTTTGAACCATTCCCTTACGTACAAGAAAATCAAACATCGTCGTTCCCTCGTGTTTTAAGGCGTTTGTCCCTGTCCTCTGGCTTTGTTTTTAAGAACCCTTCGATAAACATATCGATGTCCCCATCAAGCACTTTTTGCGCATTGCCGGTTTCCACCCCGGTGCGATGGTCTTTGACCATCAGGTAGGGATGCAAGACATAAGAACGGATCTGTGAACCCCATTCGATCTTTTGTTTGTCCCCTGCCTCTTTGTTCATCACCGCTTCCTGCTCCTGGGTTTTTAAGGCCAAGAGGCGTGCCCGCAGGACCTTCATGGCTTGGGCTTTATTCTGAAGCTGGGAGCGTTCTTTTTGAGACTGGGCCACGATGCCCGTCGGTAAATGGGTGATGCGCACCGCGGAATCCGTGGTATTAACACTCTGCCCTCCGGGACCGGAGGCCCGGAAAACATCAATACGTAATTCCGCCGGGTTTATCTCTACATCTGTCTCATCTTCCACCTCGGGAATGACTTCGACCGAGGCAAAGGATGTATGCCGGCGTTTATTGGAATCAAAAGGAGAGATACGTACCAGCCGGTGAACGCCTTTTTCCGATTTTAAATACCCGTAAGCTTTTTCTCCTTCGATACGCAAGGTCGCATTCTTGATCCCTGCTTCATCGCCGTGCAATATATCAATGGTCTCGCATTTATATTTTTTCATGTCAGCATGGCGCGCGTACATGCGCATGAGCATGGATGCCCAATCACAAGACTCCGTACCGCCGGCACCGGCATTGATGCTTAAAAGCGCATTAGCGTGGTCAAAAGGACCGCTTAAATGCGCTTGCAATTCCAGATCATCAAGCTGGGACTTTAATTCGACCGCTTCAAGGGCTAAATGCTCGTCAAGATCTTTATCTTCTTCCTTCAAGGCCAGGAATTCTTTGGCTTCATCAACACGCTTCAAACAGGCCGCAAAAGGCTCGACAATATTCTTTAATGTTTTAAGCTCCTGCATGACCTTATTAGCTTGTTCCTGGTGCTCCCAAAAACCTTCCTGGGACATCTGAACTTGTATCTCTGCTATTTTCTTTTCTTTATGGGGCAAGTCAAAGATACCCCCTTAGGCCGGCCAGCCTGTTGGCAAGTTCATCAAATTGTTTAGATAAAATATCTTCCATAATACTACCTTTAATTTGATTCTAGAGATGTGCCGTTTCCTTAATATCAATATTAGATAAACGGCCATTCATATTTACACACTAAAACGGAAATACGCGGCATCGCCGTCCTGCATAATATACTCTTTACCCTCGAGGGTGACCAGGTTTTTTTCCTGAACTGCTTTATAGGTACCCAGTCTTTTTAAGTCATCATATTTATAAATTTCAGCGCGGATAAACCCGCGTTCAATGTCCGTATGGATCTTACCGGCAGCCTTCAAGGCTATTGTGCCTTTGGGTATGAGCCAGGCGCGCGTTTCCTGCGGGCCTGCCGTAAAAAAACAGATCAAGTTAAGCAATTCCTTGCCTGCCTGGGCCAAACGTGATAATCCCGGTGAGGTAATTCCAGCAGATTCATAATACTCAGCCCGCTCTTCAGGAGGCAATTGCACGATATCTGCTTCCAATTTGGTGCACAAAGAAACCAAGGCCGCTCCTTCCGCAGCGGCACGTTCGCGCAAAGGCTTGAGCAATGCTTCATCAGGAACGCCTTCATCCGTATTGGCCACATACATCAAGGGTTTGGCTGTCAAAAACTGGAATTCATTAAGGATATCTTGAGGAATATCTTTTACTTTCCGGGCAGGCATTCCTTCATTAAAAGCTTTCATGCAGGCATTGAGCGCATCGCATTTGGCAATAGCATCCTTGTCCCCGCATTTGGCTTTTTTAGACCAGCGGTCAACAGCTGTCTGGCATTGCTGGATATCAGCTAATAAAAGTTCAGTCGTGATGATATCTGCCGCAGACTGTGGATTAAGCTCAGTCATCACATTGACCACATTCTCATCTTTAAAACAGCGCACCACGTGGGCAATGGCATCCACCGAGCGGATATGCGAAAGGAATTTATTCCCCAAGCCTTCGCCTTGGGACGCACCCTCTCTATACCTGCAATGTCCACAAAACGGATACCCGACGGTGTCACCTTGGCGGAGTTCCATTCCTGGGCAAAAAACTGCAGGCGCTCATCAGGCAACGGGACGACCCCGATATTAGGTTCGATCGTGGTAAACGGAAAATTTTCCGCTGCCGCGGCGGCACCGGTCAAGGCATTAAAAAGCGAAGACTTGCCCACATTCGGCAAGCCTACAATACCGATCTCCATAAGTTCCCTCTCTATAAAGCGTACATCATAATATCAAAGCTAAAGCTTGTCGATAGAATTTTACCGGTGAGATCTTTTAGACGCGCTCAAACACAATTGCCGTTGACACAAGAACCCGTTGGACAAGTTCCTGTTGGGCATTTCCCTTTATAAATATCATTGACCCCACAGCCGTCAGGATCCCCACATTTGGCATTCTTACAGTTCGGGATACATGTACTGGCAGCGCCAGCAGTGCAAAAACCATTGACACATGAATCAGGTGAGGTGCAATTGGGAGGACAATCATTTGTCCCGCAGCCGCCAAGATCATTATAAGATGAAGGATGACATGTACCATCCGCACAATTTGCCTGACATACACTTTGAAGACACTGGCCTGAAACACAATTAACACAGTTTGGTGCACAGGTCTGTCCACAGTAACTATAGCTCGTTGAATGACATTGGCCATCATTACAATTCTGAGTACAAATAGCACATTGGCCAGAGACACAACTGTTGGGAGAAATACAAGTGGCGGGACAATTGTTCGTGCCGCAGCCATTAAGATCATTATAAGCTGTATCATGACACAAGCCATCGCTACAATTCTTGACACAAGCAATACATTGACCAGAGGCATTGCATGTACCGCCATTGGGACAAGAATAATTATAAGGACCACAAGAACTACCACAACCATCGGGCCCGCATACGGCACTCATAGAAGTACAGACCGTCACACAAATGCATTGTCCGTTATTATCACAATATTCGTTACCCGCCCCAGGACAATTTCCACAAGAGCCTCCACAACCGTCAGACCCGCATTTCTTACCGGCACATTGAGGCGTACAGCATGTCCCTGAATTGCAAACTTGGGGAGAATTGCATCCGCATTTGCCGCCACACGTATCATCATTTCCGCATTGAGTGCCATTGCATTGCGGCGTGCAGGGAACACATTGACCCGTAAGGCTGCATATGTACGATTTCGGACAGCCACCACAATACCCTCCACAACTGTCAGGCCCGCAACTCTTGCCTGTACATTGCGGAGTACAGCATGTGCCAGTTGAATTATTACACACTTGAGGTCTTTTACAAATATAAGAACAAGAGTCTCCGCAAATGTTGCTCTGATTACAAGGTACGTTGGTGCAATCCGATAAACAGCATTGACCACTGCTTGTACAATCTTCTCCCTTAGCGCAGCCCCCGCAAGCTACACCGCAGCCGTTTGGTCCACAATAACCGGCGGGACAGTTTGGTTTACAAACGCATTGCCCGGAAAGATTGCATTGGGGGGTTGAGCCGCTGCACGTACCGCAAGAACCCCCACATCCGTCATCTCCACAATTCTTGCCCTTACAATTCTTGGAACACAAGACACATTTGCCCGAGACACAGCTGTTGGGAGAGGAACAAGTAGCAGGGCAATTGTTCGTTCCACAGCCATTACTATCATTGTAGGCTGTATCATGACACAAGCCATCATTACAATTGGCGATGCATGCAACGCATCTTCCATTATTACAAATAGAACCCGAAGCGCAAGAACCTGTCGGGCAAATGCCGCCGCAACCATCATATTGACCGCAAGTAGGATTGACACAGACAGGTTTGCAATCGGTCTGACAATTAGGTACTATCGGATCACAAATTTTTTGTTGAGTAACGTTTGGATTTGAATAATCTGCAGCTGTACAAACGAACGGCGCTGTCGACTGACCCAGCACAGGTACATCACAAAAATAAGTGTAGGTTTTGTCAGGTATATTTAAATTTAAATTAGCGTTAAGATGGCCAATGTCTTGACCACAAAGAGCTATTGCAGAACTTGAATTAATGCAATAATAGCCATGCTTAAAATAAAAATCTTTCTGGGCATTGGCAATGATCTCTAAATTATTCGTGGCCGTCTGAAAATTCGCATTATTTACGTTATTATAGTAATTAGGTAAGGCAATGGCGGCCAAGATCCCGATGACTATCATTACCACTAATACTTCTATTAATGTAAAACTCTTCCTGCTTTTCATCAATAACGCCTCATGAGCACTTCAACTCTTTTAATATGTCCTGCTCCATCGCCAAAAGTTTGGCCTTTTTGCCGTCCATTTTGCCGGCATACCCGCCGAGGGTCCCATCTAATTTTACCACGCGGTGGCATGGAATGACCAACGGATAAGGGTTCTTGCGCAAAGCCTGGCCCACCGCGCGCACAGCCTTGGGACGGCCTATTTTGTGCGCGATCCATTGATACGTACGCGTTTCGCCTAAAGGTATTGTAAGGGTTGCTTTCAAAACCTTCCGTTCAAATTCAGTCATAGGCCCTCCTAGAAAATCGAATCCAGGCGTTTATTTTCTTCGTTGATCGAAATGCTGGGTATCAGTATCTTGGGAACAGGGACAATATTGACATAATGCCGAGGCTCAGGACTAAATTCATTATGCGTCGCGTAAAATCCTAAAACTGACAAAAATATCATGGATAACGCAATGGCCCCTGAGATCGTCGTCCTTTTAATAACGGACAGGTTCGTTGCGATGTTTAAATGATTGTTCAAAATAAACATAAAAAAACCGCTAAAGGCCGCAAGTGATACAGCATAACTGACCCCATCATTGCAGACAAAAAAGAAAATGTATTTAAGCAGATACGATATGGCAACCCCCATGACGGCCCACTGCAAGGAAAATATCAAATGCTGTAAAAATCGATGCTGACGCTTGGTAAAACGGGTGATGAAGGCCCAAAGTGCCGACCAGAGTACCAGGCAAAATAACATGACCGAGGTCGCGGCGATGCCCTGTAGGAATGAATCATCCTTTCTCCAAGATGACAAGGACAGGAATAAATAATAGACAAACCCAAAAGCCGCGAAATTAAATACTAAATTTTCAGTGGTCTTGCGCGGGTCAAACCAAAGCGATGACCTGCCCTCCAACGGCTGTTGAGTGGCGATGGGGTGATTGATATCCCATACATGAATAGTTGTTTTCCCGATAAAAATAGTGTCCCCTGATGCGATCGGATAAGCTTCAGCAATCTTGGCCTTTTGGGCCCCTTGTTGAAGGGATGAAATAAAAGTACCGTTTAAAGAGTCATTATTTTCACAGACCCATGCCCCATCAATGGACTTAAGTGTAAAATGTGACGCGCCCACAAAAGGATCATTGATGATCAAATCGTTATTATAGGCTCTGCCAATGCGGATACAGTCCTGATCAAAGGACTTGTATTCTGAATACGTTTTGGCGAATTCCTCTATCTCAAGGACTAATTTACCCATTTAATTTCCTTGTAAAATTTATCAACAAACGCCTTGGCTGTGTCCTTGGTGACGGCCCCCAAGGTCAATTCCACCATCAGCATGGTATCCATACTTCCCATTGAGGCCATCCTGACATTGACATCATAAAGCTTGGTCAATTGCTTGAGTTTACGGGCACAGGTCGAGACCCAAAAAGGATTTGATGCGATGGTGACGATATCTGAACGGCATTGAAAATTATCCGCATCGCGCTCATAGACCTTGTCTAAGTCAAAACGGTAAGACTTGGCTAACGCCTGATTGGTCAGGGTGTAAAAACGAAATGGATTATATCCCCTGCTTTTATGCCAGCTGTAGTTGAACAAAACCGCATGCGCACCGACGGATGAAGAAATAAAAAGATCGTCCTTGATCTCACACTGCAGATAGGGGCTCTCGATCCAGTATTCCGGGTTATCACGGGGTTCGCCCCAGCAGGAAAACTCACTGGCGATGGTTGAGGGGACCAAAAATTTGCCGAAACGCTGTTTCTCCCAAGGCTGGTCAATAAGCTTTTTAAAATAAAATTTTTCTTGGGCTATCAACTGCCGTTGGACCTGTGCGGCAAAATTATTGATAATCTTGAAATCCTTGGCCCTGGTCCTTTTCCAAAGGGCTTTCAGGCATTCAACAGGTACCAGAAAACTCAGTGAATTCCCCGCCGTCATCACATTGATCCCAACCACGGTGCCGCCTTCGTCAAGGGTCGGCCCTCCGCTCATCCCGGGATTTAAAGGCAGGCTGGTCAGGACTTTTTTATACAAGGCCCTGTCCATATATCCATTGGATTCTCCCTCAATGATCATCATGCCCACATCTTCAGGATTGCCGATGGAAAATAATTTATTGCCCTTATTGATATTGGATCTGCCTAAAGGAACAACGACCCCTTGGGGGACCTTGATCTTGATGATGGCCAAGTCATGGACCACATCAAAATTAATGATCTGGGCTGATTGTTCCTTACCGTCGGACTGGATGGTCTGGATCCTAAATGAATCCGGGAACATGACCGCATCAGAAACAACGTGATAGTTAGTGGCAATATACCCGTCCCCGGATATTTGAAAACCTGACCCGATGGAATATTTTTTGTTGGATTGGATACTGAGGGATTGGACTTGATAAATAGCCGGAGAATATTGCTTGAAAAGACCTTCGGCTTCCGAGCTTAGCTCACCGGCGCGGGAAACCTGCCAAGGCAGGAAACACAATAACAGTGTTAAGGTCAATTTATTCATCGGCAAATTATAACACAGCAAGCCATTATTCTTTATTCAAAAACTTTTTAGATCTAAGCAAGGTATGGTATTTCAAACCAAAGCGGTGCGCTTCGTCCCTTACACGCATGAGCAGCTTTAGACCCAGTGAATCGGGGCTCAGTTTAATGGGATTGCGCTTCTTGGGGACGAAAACTTCTTCTTCCCTTTTAGCCAAAGAAACCACCTTCAACAACAAATTCAATTTCTTTAATTCCTGGCAAGCGGCACCAAGTTGGCCTTTCCCCCCGTCAATAACGACCAGGTCCGGAAAGCCCAACCCCTCTTTTTGAAGTCTTGTGTAGCGCCGCCGCACGATCTCAGCGATCATCTGAAAATCATCGATCCCCTGGACTGTCTTGATCCTGAATCTTCGATAATTATTCTTGTCCGGTTTACCGCTTAAGAAAGACACCATGGACCCAACGGACTGATTGCCCATGATATTGGAAATATCAAAACATTCAATGCGTACCGGCGGACGTTCAAGGCTTAAGGCCCTTTGCAGTTGTTCCGCTTCCTTAAAATAATTAACATCCCCAGTGCCCGAATACAAGGCCCCAATGGCCCGGATCTGATCACGCAAACGGGCGGCCCCTTCGAAATCTTTATGACGGGCCAATGCCTCCATTTCCAGACGCAGATTGCGATAGAGATCGTCCTTTCTGCCATCCAGAATAAATTTGATGCTCCTGATATTGCGATGATATTCTTCTTTACTGATCCTGGCTTCACACGGCCCCTGGCAAAGCCCCAGGTCATAATAAAGACATAACTTATTGGCAAAAGGCTCACAAGTACGGAAAGGGAAGATCTTACGGATGATCTGCAAGGCTTCGCGGATCAGCGTCGGATTGACATAAGGACCGTAAAGCTCCGCGTTGAGCTGTTTATGCTTGCGGGAATTGATCCGTATGACGGAAACTAAAGGAAACTCTTCTTTAGTGATCTGGATAAACGGATAGGTCTTCCCGTCCTTGAGCTCAACATTGTATTTGGGCTGGTGCTGCTTGATAAGGCTTGCTTCCAGGATCAGGGCCTCTGCTTCCGAAGCCGTTTGAACGATGGCGATATCCGCGATGTGCGTGACCAGCAGGTCTGTTTTATAGCTCCCGGTATTGGTACGGAAATACGATTCAACCCGCTTGCGTATATTGACTGCCTTGCCGACATAGATCACCGTGCCCGCCGCGTCCTTAAACAAATAAACCCCGCTGCTGGTTGGCAATCCCTTGATCTTTAACTTGATGTCCATACCGGCCATAGTTAAATGGTGACGTCTACCATTTAACCCCATGATAATTTCTTATTAAGCTTTTTCCATAATAGCAGGCAGTTGACGACGCCGGAGATACTGCTGGCCAGGGCTATACCGCCGATCTTCATGGGGAACATCAGGGTGGCATTCAATAGTACATTGATCAACAAACAAAGTGTTGCTATCTTGACCGGTGTCTTGGTGTCTTGCAAAGCATAGAATGCTGATACCAGGATCCTCGAAGCGCCGAAAAATGGCAGGCCTAACGCGGCATAGAGCATCACTTGGGACGTGATCGTCGTTGAATACGCGTCAAATGCCCCGCGCTGAAAAGCTACATGGATGATCCATTTCGAAAAAATACCCATGACGGCTGCGGTAGGGACCAAGACCAGCATCAAATTGCGCAGTGAAAATAACAGGGTTGATTTAAAACGGACCATGTCCCCTTCCTGGGCAAACTTTGACAAAGAAGGTAAGGCCACGGATGAAAGGGCGTAACCAAAAACCCCCAAAGGAAACTGGATCATGCGATTGGCATAATAGATCGCGGCAATACCCCCTGTTCCCACGATCACGGCCAAAGAAGCGCAAAAGGTATCCACGAATATATTCAACTGATAGACCGTACTGCCCCAAAGACGCGGTAATAATAGCTTGCCGATTTGCTTGGCCCCGTCATGGTTAAGAAATTTTGGCTTTTTCCAATATATGCCCCTGCGGCGCAATGCCTCCCATTGGGCCCAAAACTGCCAAACACCACCCACCAAAACACCAACGGAAATCGTATAAGCCAATGGCAATGAAAATAGACAGGCTACCCAGACACTTAAGATCATGGCTATATTCAAAAGGCATGGCCCGAACGCCGGCGCAAAAAAAGCATTTACGGAATACAATATCCCTGCCTGAAAGGCCGTTAACGCGATCAAGATCAAATACGGGAACATGATACGGGTCAGATCGACCGTTAATTGCAATTGACCACGTTCACCGGCAAATCCCGGTGCGATGAGCCTGACGATCCATGGGGCTGTAATAATACCGATGACCGTAATACTACCCAAAATAATAACACCCCAAGCCAAAACCGCGTTAATGCACTCCTGCCACTCTTCCTTTGTTTTTTTCTGGGCATATTCTGACAAAACCGGAACAATGGCCGCGTTGGCAGCCCCTTCACCCACCAAATCCCTGAATAAATTAGGGATCCGCTGGGCTACAAAGAACGCTTCGGCTAAAAAACCGGTCCCTAAAAAACGGGCAATGATCACATCCCTGATAAATCCCAGCGCTCTTGAGGCCAATACTCCGCTCGCAACAATACCGCTGGACTTTAAAAGGGCGTGATGCTTATGCGGCTGGTTTGAATTATCAGTTGACATATCAGGGGTGGTTTGTTATTATTTCAAGCTTATTAAGATTCCCGTTTAAAGACTTTGGGAATGACCAATTACAAATTTTGGAGAAAATATGCCACAACGCCGTACCGCCATTAAAGATCTTCGCAAAGCCCATACCAAGCATCTGCATAACCAGCAGATCAAAACTGACCTTAAAAAGACAGTCAAGAAATTCATGACCGCGGCCAGTGATAAAAAAGCTGATGTCAAGGACATCCTCAAAGAGATCTACAAAAAATTCGATAAGGCCGCTAAACGTAACGTCATGCACAAGAAAACAGCCGCCCGTCGCAAATCACGCTTCGCCAGACTATTAGCGGCGAAGTAAGATCCCTAATTCCACCACTACCTTTTCCACGGCATATTGAGCATCAAGACGGCTGCGCTTGATATTAAGGTCTGCTTCTTCCAGGGCCTTAAGCCCCCGCTCAAAACGTTCTTTGCCGCAAGACTTCCCTTCCTTGCCCCAATACCAAACCAAAGCTCCCATGATCTTTAAAGGATGCACGTTGTCCTCATAGAACCCATTTAACATTTTCAACGCATCGCCGCTGCGATGAGCGGTGATCAATCGGGTCATATCAAAGGCATTCGGGCCTTCCGACTTGCCCATGACAACACCTTTGGCATAAAGAGGCAGATCTTTAAGGTCCCCTTTAAGCATACTTTCAGTCGACTCCAGGATCAGATCACAATGCTTGGCCGGTTTTTGGCAAAAATTGATCAGTACCTGAATATCCGCGGACTTTAATTTATGGACCTGACGCAAAACGATCAGGCGATGCGGGGCGATGACAGGCAGAGTCAAAAACGCCTGTTTGAGCGTATTTTCTCCCAGCTCCTTGGCGTCGAGATTATCGAAATCAAAAGCCAGGGCTTCCTGGGAATCTTTGAAGAATTTATTCTTGATCTCGGAAATTTTGGCGTCTTTGGCTGGCAGGTCTGCGCCGAGGAAAAGATAGATCATAACTTACCAATTCTCAACGGTACGCTCAACGACACGGGTGGCAAGGTCAGTCAACGCGGCATCTACCGCGGCCCCCTGAGTGGAAGCCTGGGAACCTGAAAGAAAGTATGTTGTCTCCCCGGTAAAAGAAGGTTCACGCCAGAGTATCTTGCCGGTGGCCTTGTCTGTCAAGGTCATGGAAATAATGATACGGATCTGGTATTCCTGGACATTTTGGTTCACGTCTTGCCGTAACGTGTCCTGGGCAACACCGATCAAATCCCCGCTCAGCACAAGATCTGCCTTGTCCGGGTCCGCAATATGCAAATTCCCGTCAAATAAAAATCTGTCGATGATGGCGGTGCGGACATTGCTTTCCAGGGCCGGGATATAAAGGATATTATTGTCCTCTTCCAAATTATTGACCTTGTTAACGAAAGGCATGATAGCGATCTTGCGGTATTTGGCAGGCAATAAGGACCCGGTCGTATAACCGCAGCCGGAAATGGTGAAGATCAGCAATGCAGACAGGAAAAATCGAGCCATTTATTCCCCGATAATTTTTAAACGCGCCACGGCCTTGGCCCCCCAGGAAGTGTCTGCATAATTTCGGACAACTTCTTTATAATAGATGCGGGCGGCTTTCTTATTTTTCTGCTTTTCATAGAACTTGGCGATGACAAAATTATTCTCGGCTTGTTTTTCTTTGAGGCGGACCATCTGTGCCTTGGCTTCCGGTGTCAATTGGCTGTCAGGATGGTCTTTGACAAATTCATTGAACTCCTCCATGGCAACCGTAGACACTTTTTGTTCATGCTGGGCATCCGAAGCCCTGCTGGTGTCCGCCATGGCGATCTGAAATTTGGAGGCTTGGGCCCATTCACTTTGGGGATAATCATTCATGGCTTTTTCAAATTCATCCCGGGCTTCCTGGTACTCACCCTTTTCCTTCAAATAAAGCCCGATCTTATACTGGGATATCGCCGCATATTTGCCGTAGGGCGCGTCCTTGATCACGGTGCGGAAAATTTCAATGACCCTGTCATCACTGCCGACAACCACTTGGGCCCAATTACTGCGGCCTTTGTTCTCCAGGAGATGATTGGCGATCTTGTATTCCAGGCTGACGATCTGCGCGGCGCGTTCGCTGAAAGGATATTTATCAATGACCAATTGATAAGCCTTATATGCCTCATAAGGCTTGTCCATGCTTTCCAGGCATTGGCCTGTATAATATTCTGCTTCCGGGGCTTCTTTAGAGCGGGGATAAGACTTGATCAATTTCTTGTACTCGGCCATGGCTTTCTTGCAATTGCCCTGGTCCCTGAAACTTTGAGCAAATTCCAACTGGTCCTCGGGGGTTGGTTTTACTTCCCATTTGGGGTTGATAAATCTGCCTGTTTCTGGTGTCCAAACCCAGTCAGCTTGACTAAAGGGTGGGGCTAAAAATAAAAATAAGGACCATGTGAGTACTATTCGACGGAACATATTTTCTAAATCTAACATAGTTAACTACTTTTGTCAAATCTGCTTAGAACTAAGGATGCCTGCAGTTTTCGCCGGCAAGGAAGCCTTCAGACGTATCCCTTTGCCCAAGAATTTCACCTCATGCACCTGCCCCTGGCCATGGGCCATATTGACCAGGTCCATGCGATCAGAAGGCAATACAATATCAATATCCACGGTGCCTTGGGACAATAGTTTCTCGATCATCAAATATAATTGCTGGATATTCTCCCCCTTAAGGGCGGAAATGCCGATGCTAAAAGGAGCTACCATCTTAAATTCGTTCAAACACTGCCGGTCTTCCAGTTTATCAATTTTGTTTAGCACCATGATCAACGGTTTGTCCAGGACCTTCAGCTGATCCAACACAGCGCGGACCGCGTCATAAAATTTCCTGTGATCATGATGGCTGATATCAATGACATGCAATAATAGGTCTGCTTCCTGGACCTCTTCAAGGGTGGCCTTAAACGCTTCGATCAGCCCATGGGGCAGGGCATGCATGAACCCGACCGTATCGGAAAAAACGACTTTTAAATGATTGGGCAATACCGCCTGCCGTGAAAGCGAGTCCAGGGTCGTAAAAAGTCCGTCGTGGACGAGCGTATTGGCATCGGTCAATGTGTTTAAAAGGGTTGATTTACCGGCATTGGTATAACCCACAAGGGCGATAGTAGGTATTTTTTGGTCCTGACGTTTTTTACGTTTGACCTGCCGGCTTTGGGTAACATCCCTAAGGTCCCGTTGTAATCGGGTGATGCGCTCACCGATACGCCGGCGGTCGATCTCAAGCTTGGTCTCGCCGGGCCCGGATGTACCGATACCGCCGCCTAATCGCGACATCTCTTCTCCATGGCCTGTAAGCCTGGGAAGCCTGTATTGAAGTTGGGCCAACTCCACCTGCATTTTACCTTCCTGCGATGTGGCACGTTTGGCAAAGATGTCCAGGATGACCTGAGTACGGTCCAAGGTCTTGACCCCGAAATCTGATTCAAGATTGCGCTGCTGTGTTCCTTTAAGGTCACAACTGACCACCACAGCGTCGATACCACCCGCTTTGCACATGAGAGCGATCTCTTCGACCTTACCCTTGGTCAGCATATGCGAAGCTGTCGGCGGCTGGGTTTTACAGAAAACCGTATGCACGACCATCCCGCCGCAAGTCGCGATAAGCTCCTTCATCTCCGCTGCCTCATCCTCCGGCGACCAACTGCTATGAGCATGCTCAACGACTAAAGCCAATATAATTTTTTCTTTAGAAATCAATTTGCCTTTCAATAATTTCTGCAATATCCGCGGCGGACTGGTTTGGTTCTATATTAACCCATGTTAGACGTTTGTCACGCCGGAACCAGGTCAATTGGCGTTTAACATAATGACGGGTGTTGAGTTTCATCAGGTACTTGGCACGCTCCAGGTCGTATTGGCCGCTTAAATATCCCATGACCTCAGGAATGCCGATGAGTTTGCAGGCGGTAGTGCTCAAAGGAAGTGCTGAAACTTGCCTGACCTCTTCGACCAATCCCTTGGCGAACATTGCTTCTACGCGCGCCTCCACCCGACGGTAAAGCTCCTGACGCGGCCGATCAAGAGCAAAGATCTTGATAGGCAACTTGCCCCATAACCCTTCGCGCTTGGGCTGTTGATCAGACAAGGGCTCTTTGGTGGACATGACAACTTCCAGGGCCCTGACAATCCTTTGAGGATCATTAGGGTGGATCTTGGCTGCTGCTTTCGGGTCCAAAGCTTTCAGGCGTTCATGTAAAAAAAGAGCCCCTTGGGCCTTAAGCTCCTGAGTCAAGTTGTCCCTAAGATCTTCCTCAACAGGAGTTCCTTCAAAAATCCCATCCAATAAGACTGACATGTACATCCCGCTGCCGCCGATGACCAAGGGAATTTTGCCGCGGCCCATCACGTCCTGAATCGTGGCTTGGGCAAGCTTACGATAACGCGCCACATTAAAATCTTCAGTCACTGATACCACGTCAATAAGATGGTGCGGGACAAGTAAACGCGCTTGGGGCAATGGTTTATCGTTCGCAATATTGACCTGACGGTAAACCTGCAAGGCATCGCAGCAGATGATCTCGGCATCCAGGCGCTGGCCCAGGGACAGCCCTATTTCGGATTTCCCGACAGCGGTTGGCCCGACGATAAAAATAAGAACAGGTTCTTTCAAGAGGTTAAATCAATTCCTACGGGTATATGAGGGTTGGATATCCCAACTTATCTAACCTTTTTTTCAGGTCCTCGGCATCGTTGAGCGAACTTATTTGCCCCACCCGCACCCTGTAATAGGTCTGCCCGTCAGTGCCGGTGGATTCAACAACATAAGCATACTCTTTACTGCTTTTAAGCTGGTCGATGACCGTAATGGCCCTGGCTTTATCCAAAAAGGAACCGACCTGGACCGCAAAATATTGCTTTTCATCCAAAAGCTGTTTGGCTACCGGCGCTTCAGGGCTTTGGGGGAAATCCTGGAGCAGCTTGTTTAAATATTCATGGGCCTCTTCCCATCGCATCAATTTCAGGTCTGCTCCGGCGATCTTAAAATAGATCAGGCTTAAAAAAGAAGAATACCGGCTCTTTGTTAATAATTGCTTGGCCGTATCCAGGGAGTCGGTATAAAGCCCTTCCATATAATACGCCTCTGTCAGGCTAAGCGCCGCTTTGTCATAAAGGTCCTGGGTCGGATGGGAATCCATCACGGCTTGAAAAGCACTGCGTGCTTCACCATATTGATTCAAGCGCAATTGCGCCAAACCATAATAATATTGGGCTTCAGTACGTTTGGCTGGGTCTGTGCTTTGTTTGATCATCCCTGAAGCCAGGTCCCTGGCTTGCCCATAGTCTTTGTTCATGATGGCCGCTTCAATATCCGGCATTGCCGCAAATGCGGGGGCAACTCCACCGACGATCAAAAAAGCACACAACAACAATGATCTCATGTCATCCTTTCAGGGCCTGATTCAAATCAGCGATCAGATCTTCGGCATCTTCAATTCCAATGGAGACGCGCACAGTTTCTTTGGTTATTCCGGAAGCTTTCAGCCCAGCCTCACCCATCGATGCATGGCTCATGAACCACGGTGATTCGATCAAGGACTCGACACCTCCCAGGGATTCAGCCAGGGCAAAATATTTTAATTTTTTGAATAATTTATTTAAAGGCACCTTACGGGTATCCAACTCAAACGCCAGCATGGCCCCAAAACCTTTCATCTGCTTTTTGATGAGGGCTTGCTGCGGATGACTTTTTAGGCCGGGGTAATAGACTTTCTTGACGTTCTTATGCTCCTCGAGAAATTGGACGACCTTAATGGCATTGGCTTGATGTGCTTCCATACGCGTTACCAAGGTCTTGACCCCGCGTAATACCAGCCACGCATCATACGGGGACTGGGACACGCCTAACGCATTGACCAGATAGCGGCCGCGCTCCTGCAGTTCCTTGCGGCCATAGATGATGGCTCCTCCGACAACGTCTGAATGGCCGTTGATGTATTTGGTCGTTGAATGGACCACCATGTCCGCCCCAAACTCAAAAGGCCGCTGAAAATAAGGAGACAAAAAGGTATTGTCCACGACACTAAGGGCCTTGATCTTGCGGGCCACGGTGATGACAGCTTCTATGTCCACGATATTAAGCAAAGGGTTTGACGGGGTCTCGATCCAGATCATCCTGGTGTTTTTCTTGACCGCTTTTTTGACCGCGTTTAAATCGCGCATATTGATAAAAGAAAAATCATAACCCATAGGTTTTAAGACCGCGTTAAACAAACGGTAAGTACCGCCGTAAATATCATCCCCGGTAATGATGTGGTCTCCTGCTTTGAGAAAAAACATTACCGCGGTGATGGCGGCCATGCCGGTGGCCGTGACCGAACAATCAATCCCGCCTTCCAGGGCCGCGATATTGGCTTCCAGGGCCGCGCGGGTGGGATTGCCGGAACGGGTGTAATCGTAACCCTTGTTCTTGCCGATCTCATCAAAGAAAAAGGTCGACGTGGGATATATCGGTGTTATTACCGAATTAAAAGTCTTATCAATATTGACGCCGGTATGCACGGCCTTGGTTCGTATTTTCATAAAAGTAGTATAGCAATTCCCCTGCCTTTTATGCAATCTTAATTTCCAGCATATCACCAATGAACGTATCAATGGCTTTAATGCCTATCAGGGAATTGGCCAGGAAAGCGGCATCTGCTTTTTTTAGGATCTTTGGTGTCAGGTCTTTTTCTTTAACGGTGGTCCTCAATCTCTTAGCATGCTTGATGATCTGTTGCCGGGTGATCCCGTTCAAACAGCCTGATCTTAACGGCGGCGTATAAAGAACACTGTCTTTGATCCAGAAAATATTAGCCCGGCTGGCTTCAAAAATATGTCCGCGTCGATTGAGCAATAGCGCCTCGTCAAAACCTTGATTCCTGGCCATCTCATAACATTTGGCAAATAATCCATAATCTAATGATTTAACATTGGCGAACCGGGCACTGGCTGCACGATCTGTCTTGACCAAACAAACACGATAAACGCACTCTTTGGGCGCTTGGTACGGCAATGCCGCCGCCATCACATGCACCTGCAACGCGGCCTGCCCTGCCTCAGGCGTGGATTGCCAAACCATCAGCCTGACACGGGTAGAAGTATGATGATTGCTTCGTAAAACTTTCTTTAATACCGATGGAGCGATCGTCGGCAGCTTGATCTCCAAAGCCTTCAATCCCTGACGCAAACGTTTTAAATGCAAATCAAGGTCCAGCACCATCCCGTCTGTGCCTAGCATGGTTTCAAATACACCTTTAGCTTTAAATGACCCTGGCGTAAATGCCTCAACGATCTGCGCATTGACTTTAAGGAATTTACCGTCGAGATAAATAGTCATCATGACAAGGAACGCTCCAGTGTTTCGATCAAAGGTTTCGCCTTGTCCCAGGTTTCCTGCCATTCGTCACCGGGCTTGGAATCCGCAACGATCCCGCCGCCAACATGAAAGGTTATCTTCTCATGTTTAAGGAAGATCGTGCGGATCATAACATTAAAATCCATGTCACCGGAAAAACTTAAATAGCCCAAGGCACCGGTGTAAAGCCCTCGGGAGACATTTTCTAGATCATTGATGATCTTCATAGCCTCGATCTTAGGACATCCGGTGACTGATCCGCTTGGAAAGGCTGCTTGCAGTAAGTCAAATTGGCCTTTTCCCTTGCAAAGCCGCCCTTCGACCGTTGAGGTGGCCTGGAAAACAGACGCGTAGGTCTCAATGGTGCGCATGGATTTGACCTTGATCGAATTATATTCACAGACGCGCCCCAGATCATTGCGTTCCAAATCAGTGACCATCAAAAGCTCAGCGATCTCCTTGGGACTTTTTAGCAATTGTTCTTTTAATTTTTTGTCCTGAACCTTGGTTTTTCCCCGGGGCCTTGTCCCCTTCATGGGCTTGACCTGAACTGTTCGATTTTGTAATCTCAAAAACCGCTCGGGCGAAGCGCTTAAGACCACTTGCTTGCCGTCGTCGAAATAAGCACTAAATTGAGAAGGAAACGCCCTGCGTAAATGCTGATATATGCCTGCCGCCCCGATCGTGCCGCGCCAACCCGGCACCTCCAATTGTATTTGATGAGAAAGATTGATCTGATAAATGTCCCCCCGGCGGATATGTTCCAGCGCCTGACGCACGGCTTTCATATACCCGGTTTTTGTAAAATTACTTTGAAAATCCAGATGGTTTTTGTAAAAAGATCGCGTGCTGCTGCGAGTGTCCGGCGACTTATTAGGGGTGTCCGGTTTGAAGTCCATGAGGATCTTCGTGGTTTTTAATTGTGTCATTACATCTTTGATTCGGGCTTTAGAAAAACCGGAAATGATCAAATTCTTTTTCTGGTGGTCTAGGCATAAGATCGTATCGTAAAACCCAAAGAACAATGTGCCGTCGTAGCCCAAATAACCGACTGCTCCGGCTGGGAAAGGCAGTCCTTTGGCAGAAATGCGGTATTTATCAAATCCCTTCTTAAGGCCTGACAAATTTGTATTTTTAATTATCTTAAAAGGTGAAAAACCGATGTATGAAAATTGCGGTCCTGATGTGCGCAGGCTGCTGTCTAAAAAGAAAACGTGCGGCTCGTCCTTAAAAATGGAAAAAATATCAAAGGCATCACCGTTAAAAGGAACGGTGTGATGATGGATGCTTAACGGCATAGCTAATTAAAAAAGAGACGCTTGGGATTTCTGATTTATTTTGAAGCTGGGCTTTTCAACACCGAATTGGTTTAAAAAGACCGCCACTTTCTGAAGGTCCTTGTCACCCGCCATTTCCATGAGGCGCAAAAATACAGCGACGGTGATCTCAACGTCTGCCATGGCACGATGGGTCTGGTCAACCACCACCCCCAGCGAGCGGGCCAAATAAGCCAATTTATGATTGCTTAAATAAGGCAGCAGGTCCCTGGCCATTTTTAAGGTATCCACCGCCGGTGTCTGGTCATTAAGCTTGCGGCCGATCAGGGCCAGTTCATAGCACAGGAAATTAAGGTCGAAACGCACATTATGCCCGGCCACACAAGCACCGCCGATGAATTGGATAATTTGAGGAAGAACATCAGCCGCCAAAGGAGCATCCAGAAGCATGTCATCCGTGATATTATTGACGAGGGTCGCTTGCGAAGGCACGGACCTTTGAGGATTGACCAGAGAATAGAATTTATCCACCACCTGTGCCCCTCTGACCTTCACCGCGGCGATCTCAACGATGCGATCGCCATCTGTTGGGGAAAGACCGGTTGTTTCCACATCGAAGATCACAAATTCAGTCAGCTTAATGTTCAAGGTTTTCTGTCCCTTCTTGGGCTTTTCGCCCGTTGCCATCTAAATTTTTAATGATACTGAATAAGAATCTACCATTTCCGAAGGATGATACGATTCTTTTGCCCTTGCCACCTTAGGCATCGCGAAATCATCCATGGTATTGATCCGGCTGAAAATCTTTAATTGTTCATCAGCACAAAAACTTCTGAACATATACGCCGCCGTTCCCGGGATTTCTAGATCAACGATCTCCGCGTATAGGCAAAATGTATTGTCATCCAAAACAAATCCAAACGTATAACCAATGAGGCGCTTGTCCTTCTTTAAGACCCTGACGATAAGCCCCAGCGGCTCCCAAAACTTCAAGAGCCTTGCATGCACCTGGCGATTTTCAATTAACATGGACCGGTATATTTCGTCGCTATTTGTTGATGCCCGGTCATCCGCCCATCGTTCGTACAATTCCATACAGGCAAATAGATCGTCGTTGGAATACGGCTCGAGAGCCAGTTGTCCTTGTTTGGCCATGAAATTATTGCATTCATGCCGTTGGGATTTATAGGCATTGCCTTTGAGCGTAACCAAGTCTTCTTTGCGATAAACGTATTCTGCCGGCCTTAAATATTGATTATAACTACCTTGTGGGAAAGATGACAATAAATTTCCCGGAATATTTTCGATCCGGTTAACCGGCTTAGGGTCCCCGCCTTGGGACATGTGCTTGAAGGCAAGATATATGGTCGATGCGGCTAAATTTTTCCCCAAAGGCGGCAAATATAAAAAGCATCCTGCCTGGCCATGGGCAAAGATGCATAGGCAATTGCCGATCGTTTTAAATTCGAAATCAAAATAATCACACCAGGCAAATATACTGACAAAAGAAAAACCGGACAAAGACCTGTCCCCCTGATTAAGGAATGCGTCTACCAAAACTTTTTGATCAAGCAGTTGGAGGTCCTTCATAAAAATGTCAGGTCAAATAAATGCAGTAGTTCAGGGGCAAAAGGGCTGTAGTCATGCCACATAGCTTTATTGGCCGATAAAAATCCCCTGACATCTTCCCGACGGAAAAATCCTTTCAGGTACGCCACATACGCATCATAATCTTCATGGGACAAATGGTCCTGGACAAAAGGACAGCTTAAATGCACATAGACTTTTACCGCCTCCGGAGTTTGGGAAATGATAAAAGGATACAGCAGGCATTCAAACGGCCGCTTGGCATAAATGCTACAGGTGTTGTCCCCTTGATTTAAAAACCTGCAAAAATGCTGACCGCAAGCCTGGATGGTGGTGATATAGCCTTTGTCCAGAACATCCCCGGCAGTTATCAGTTCAGCCAGGCTTTCCTGGTCCCTCAACCCTAATTTCGGACGCCACGCCGAAGACGGCTCCTTATAACGGCAGCAGCCGTCACATTTAAGACAGATCTCAGAGGGGACAAATTGCTTGAGGGATAATCCGGTCATATCTTCGATAGCTTACTTGACAATACTGCCTAAAGGTAATTCCTTATCAGGAGCCAATAGAGCCATACTGTCGGCATTCGACGCTGCCAAAAGCATTCCGTTGGAAACCTCACCGCGGATGACCGCAGGGTCCATATTGGCGATCAGGATGATCCGCCGGTTGATGAGCTGTTCAGGAGTATAGGCTTTACGTACCCCGGCAACGATCTGGCGCACTTCCTTGCCGGTGTCCACCTGCAGGACATAAAGGCGGTCAGCGTTGGGATGTTCCTTGACCTCTTTGATCTGGGCCACGATCAACTCTATTTTCTTAAAATCTTCAATTGATGCCATACTATTGACTCCTTCCATTAATTCCCTTGAATTTTACGCGGTACGGCCGGTATTATAACAGGTTATGCTTTACTTTACATCCCCGCTCTTTTAAAATGCCTCTATGCCATTTTGGAAAGATCACTCTAAATCCCTCACCTTACTGCTGGTCCTTGTTATCGGTATCATCATCACAGCGCCCTACTTAGATTTTCAGGTATACCTTGCTCAAGGCGACCATGGCCGTGACCTGTATGCCGCTCAAGCCGTTTATCGAGGGGAGCTTCCCTACAGGGATTTCTGGTGGGTTTACGGCCCCTTGATGCCTTATTATTACGGACTCTTCTTTAAAATCTTCGGCGTCAAGATCAGCAGCATGATATTAGGGAAAATTGTCCTACAAGTTCTAAGCGGCCTTCTGATGTGTTTGGCCATGATGGAAATATGCTCAGCAACAGCCTCATTCCTTTGCGCCTGCTGGTTCATGTTTTTCCTGCATGATTTTTTCTTCACCTATAATCATATCGGCGGCATTGTCATGATCATAGGCATTGTCCTTTGTCTTTTATCATATATCCAACGGAATTCAACAAAATCGGCCTGGTGCGCTTTGGGCTTGGTCTTTGCTTTGTGCCTGATCAAGATCAATTTTGGAGTAGTTGCTTTGCTCATGACCATACTCTCTGTAGGGGTGTCTGACCATATACGCAAAATCCCTGTCAACACATCCAAAAAATTATTTTATGGCACTGCTTGCTTCGGCCTTCCACTCTTGCTAATGATCATTTACTGGTCCCTGGTCAATGGATTATCCATCATGGAAATACGGCAATGTTTCCCTTATATAGAAGGTGACCAGCCTTTTTCCACGAGCCCCTGGCTTGCGTTAGGCACTTTTTTTAAATTGATCTGGCAGGAGATCTCCTCGGACTGGTTTAATTTTATCCTTGCCCTGATCATCAATGCCAGTGCCCTTCGCTGTTTATACTTATTTCTTAAAAATAAGCTGCCCGAGCCCTGCAAAACCATCCTGCTTTTGTCCTTTGGGTTGCTTGGCCTTTTCTACGTCTTGAACTTTCATGAATACCTTAAAAGCGGGATCTGGTATCGGGCCATCTGGTCACAGCCTTTTAGCATCATGCTCACCTTTCTATTGATCGATATCGCCGCTCAAAGCATCAACAAAATCGCCCGCTGGGCGGCCTTTATTTTCATTGCCTTCATGCTGATCTGCTGTATCTTTTTTGCCAACAACCAGATCAACGATAAAAAGACCCAACAACAATTCCTGTCCCTGCCGCGGGCAGGAATTTATATCACGAATTCCCCTGCATGGATCGCAACTGTTGAACAAACCACCAATTTCTTGAATGATACGTTAAAACCCAATGAACTTTTTTTCGCCCTGCCCTATGATTGCATTTATTATTATCTTACCGGCAAAAAAACACCGACCCGCCAACTGATCTTTTTTGAACATATCAAGATCCCTCCTGAGCAGGAAAAGTCGGTGATCGTCCAGCTCGAGCGTAACCATGTTAATTATATCCTGCTTTCCAACCGGGCCTTTTCCCACCGGGAAACCGGCCTTGGCGTATTGGGAGCTGATTATTGCCCATTGATCGAAGATTATATCGAAAAAAAATTTTACCCCCTGGTCCATTTCGGTGATTGGAGCGATGAGCCGGGATGGTCATGGAACCACGGCACCTTTATCCTTAAACGCAAATGAAACTCAATTCAAGATCCCTCTTTTTGCTTCTGACCTTCCTCACAGCGGCCATCTATGTCTGGCCCGAACTGAACTTTCAAGACCATCTGGCCCAAGGTGACCATGGGCGCGACCTATATGCCTTTGATGCGGTGACCCGCGGAAAATTAGCCTATAAAGATTTCTGGTGGGTCTATGGTCCTTTAATGCCGTATTATTACGGATTATTCTTCAAGATCTTCGGCGTGCATATTTCAAGCGTTCTTTTAGGAAGGGCATTGTTGGGCATTGCCTGTTCGGTATTCATGTATTTATCCGCTGTCTGCCTAATGCCGCCGGGATTGGCTTATCTTGCAACCGTCTGGTTCACCCAAAGCCGTCAGGAATTTTTCTTTACCTATAATCATATCGGCGGCATTGCCGCTGAATTGGTCATCTGCTGGTGTCTTTTGTCCTACTTGCGGATCGGGACCATCCGTTATTTGTGGATTGCTGTTATCACCGCCTTTGTCCTGTGCCTGATCAAGATCAATTTCGGCCTGGCGGCCCTGGCAGGCATTGCCCTGAGCGTCCTGTGGATCGACACTTCTAAAAAATATCGCTTTGATGATCAAAAGAAAAAAATATATTTAACAGCTATCGTTATTATCCCTTTGGCCGTCGGATTTATCTATTGGATATTATTAAAAGACCTGCCTCTATACGCTATCCGCCAGTGCATGCCTTATTTTGGCGATGACCAGCCGTATCATGCCTCGCCTTTATTGGTCATCCCTTATTATTTGACCCAGCATTGGCTGACCTTGGTCCGTACCCGTTTTGGCATCCCTATCGGCCTTGTGCTGCACGGATGCACCCTGGTCAGTCTATATATTTTAATATTCAAAAAGATCGATAGGACTTACCGGCAGGATATTTTATTGGGACTTGCCGTCATCGGTATTTTTTTCGTCGCCTATTTCAATGAATTCATTGTCAGCGGCGTATGGTATCGCACCTATTGGTCTATGCCTTTTTTGAGCCTTTTTCATTTTGTGATGATCGCCGTGGCCTTCACTATCTTTCCGAAGTTCTTACGTATTCTTATCCTGATATTTCTGGGAGCAGCGTCCTTGATGGGCGTCGTGGCGCATATCGGTGTCATCCAAAGCCAAAAGACCCCTGACCGTTATTTGAGCATGGACCGAGGGAAGATCTACGTCGGCAATGAGACCCCATGGACAGACACCGTCACCAAGGTCAACGGCTTTTTAACTAACGGGCTTCGCAAGGATGAGCTTTTCTTTGCCCTGCCCTATGACTGCCTCTATTACTATTTAAGCGGCAAAGACAGCCCCACCCGCCAGCTGATCTTTTTTGACCATATTAAGATCCCGCCGCAGCAGGAGATTTCCGTGATCAGGGAATTGGAAAAAAATAAGGTAGGCTATATCCTGATGTCCAACCGTTTCATATCCCCAGAAGTTGGTTTAGGGATATTCGGCAAAACAAACTGTCCCCTGCTTGGCCGGTACATCCACGACAATTTTACGGCCATAGGCCGCCAAGGCGGTGACTGGACCCAGCCGCCCGGCACTGCTGAGAACCACGGTGTGATCATCCTCAAAAAGGCGATATCAAAGGCCCTAGTTCACCAAAATGCTTGATCACTTGTTCCTGGGAGAGATAATACAAAACAATGATCGAGGATAAAAAGACCGCTAGGAAAGAAAACCACATGACCGGGGTCACTTGATCAGGGGGAAGGAATATCATGATAGGGTTTTCACCTAACCACAGGATGAATAAAAAAGCGATAATGATCGACGTTGAGCATGTCACCGTGATCGTCAAGCTAAAGAACAGGACCTTCCAATAAAACGGCTTCCCATTAAGCACGCCCATGCCCATGAAGAAAAACCCGATGGAAAGCAAAAAAGCGATGGGCCCGAAGATCCAGGTGAGGATATTGGGATTAGGGCAGAAAATTGTATTGATCGCCACGGATAAGAAATATATCGCCAAAAGAAAGCAATAGACAGCAATCGGGATAATCGTTGTTGACGTTAATTCTGCCATATTCCCTCACCCTCCAAAGAGCTTCTTTCGAAATGCTATCACCCCCTTGTTCCCATGTCAAATAAGCTCCTTACTTTTTGCTTCCAGTTCCATAGGCGCCTGGTGGTAACCAAAAATCATCACCTCTTTGAAATATTTTTTAAGGAACCCTTTTATCCCGCCCAGCTGTTCATATTGTAAGGTATGCGCTAATTCATGTTTTAAGATCCGTGTACTGGCAACACAGTCCTTTCTTATATAGATCCCGTAATTCAACGTTAAGCCAGCAAGTTTTCCTGGCATCAATGCCAGTAAGGGGATTTTATCAACCTTCAAGATCCTCACTTGGGAGGGGTCTTTGATCCCGATCTTAACGGCAAATTCCCTCAGTTCATTGGATAAGACTTCTCCCTCTCTAAGGATCAATTTTTCTTTTGACCCAACCCATCGGCAAGCGATGGGAAGGATGATCATTATAATAAGATCGATCATAGTCAGATCAGTTCTTCATCATTACGGTTCTTCTCACGCCAAGAAGTCCATTCTTGAGCAAATAATCTTTTATGCCTAATGCGATCAGTCGATTTGTTTCCGGTCCAAAATGATCACTTTCTTTGATCTTCACCCCTTTTAATCTTGCCGCATAAACCTCCTGCCTGGTAAAAATGCACGGCACCGGGACTTTTTGGCACCTGGCAAGGAAACTCTTTTCTTCTTCGGTAATCCCTTGATCAGGGTCTTTGCTGCGCACATCATCTAAATATAAAAAAAGCGGGACTGCCCCGATACCTTTTGCTGTATCTACTATCTGTCTAAGGATGGCATCAGTGATAAGTTCTCTACTACTAGCATAAACCCCGTCTTTCAGTGAAATTTCATACATCAAAATATCGACAAGATCAAGAAACCTAGACCGCCATGGTTCTTCTTTTAAGATCATTGCCGGAGAAGGGACAGGGACATTACAAACCTTTAGCTGATTATTATCTAACTTAAATCTCGGTTTTGCCCGAAAACTAAATTCGCGCATATTCCTGTCTTTATCCATTGATAAATAACCCAGAATGATAATATCAGGCCTATACTTGATCCCCTCCTCCTTTAAATAGATCAGCATCTGGTCATGACCATAGCCTTGCACCCCCATGTTGATCACTTCTGCATCCGGCTGCATCTGCTGTAAATAAGACGGATATGTCTCGTTGTCGCTCACCTCGAGCCCAAAGGTAAACGAATCGCCTAGAAATAATATACGTAATTTACCATTATCCCTGGCATATTGATATTCTGCGTTGCCTCTAATGCCCCGCGAATTAGTATTGATGAATTTATTTCTAAAACATAGCTTATCTTTTAAATTTGGGATCAAAACCCAGCCTTTGGTTGGATCATACCTATCAACGTCAAAACGCCGACTGGCCGGTTTGGGGAATCGTTGATCTTTGACCCAATACCATCTTGAGGTAACATCGCAATCATTCTTACTTATTTCTTTGGTGATCGGTGTAAGGCAAAGCAATGCCCTTGACCCAAGTTCCAAAACCAATAGAAACATGCCAACTTGGATCAAGGTAGGGAATATTCTCTTCATAGTCCTAAATCTTAATTACTAATAATTCATCCCAACGCGTTGTAAATCGCTTGGATTTATGTGCTTCATTATACCAATCTTGTCCCAAACCTTCAGCAGCCATAAAAACTTTGGCTGTAGTACTACGGTTGTTCCAGCGATCCATCGTTTCCATCAATTTTTGCTTACGGCTGGAATCATAGGTTTGTTCAAACAGAAATTCCTGGGTTGCACCCTGAGGCTGAAGATTAGAAAGCACCACCCCTGCCTTTTTATAGCCATACCCTGGTTTATAAATTGATTTGATGAGCTTATGGGCTATGGTAATAAGATCCGGTGTATAGGCCGTTGGCGGTGTTAAATCGATTCCAGCAGCATTAGCATAATATTTTTCTTGCTTAAAGCGATTGGTGGTCACGTACACCTGCACATAACCACAGACGGATTTTTGAGACCGCAATTTCTCACTGGCATTGGCAATGTAAGCCGCTATAGGCTCATTGAGCTCCTCTAAACTCGTCGCTTCCTTCGCAAAAGTTCGTGAAGTAGTAATTGCCCTTTTTTCATCCCGATTATCTTCTGAATCAAGGCAAGGAGTCCCGCGCAATTCCCATACAGTCTTGAGTGTGCTTATGGTTAAATTCTTTTTAATCCAGGCATCCGGCATTTTCTTAAGCTGTAATGCTGTCAAGACGCCTTGCCGTTGTAAAAAATCGGCCCTATGCTGCCCGATCCCCCAAATTCCCTCCACCGGCAATTCGGCAAGCCAATGATCGATCATTGGCTCATCCAAGAGACAAAAGACCCCCTCAAGGACATTTTTCTTGGCAATAGCATTTGCAGCTTTAGCCAGTGTCTTGGTTGCCGCCACTCCAATGGATACCGGCATTCCGGTATGGCGAGCAATTGTTTCTCTTACGGATTTAACATACCCGTAAGGATCAACGGCATTATCTAAATGTAAGAAAGCTTCATCAATAGAGTAGATCTCTAACTCAGTCGCAAATAGTGACGCTGTCTGCATCACACGATCTGAAATATCTCCATATAAAGGGAAATTAGCGGAATAAACCGTGACCCTCTCTCGTTTGAATAAATCCTGGCATTTAAAAAAAGGTGCGCCCATAGGCACACCGATCTTTTTCGCTTCATTGGATCTGGCAATGACGCATCCATCATTATTAGAAAGCACCACCACCGGCTTATGGCGTAACGAGGGATTAAAGACACGCTCACAGGAGACAAAGAAATTATTGCAATCAAGAAGGGCAAATAATTTAGGCATATTAAAAGGAATGAATAGCGTGCAGAACAACCCCCCAAACCTCAAAATCCATCCCCGGAACAACTTCGATGGGTTTATAATTTGGGTTCTCTGCCATCAGGAATATTTTACCTTTTTTCTTTTGCAAACGCTTGACCGTAAACTCACCATTCAAAATAGCCACGACGATCGAATTGTTCTTGGCTTCCTGGGAACGGTCCACGATCAGCATGTCTCCTGAACATATACCGGCGCCTGTCATGGAATCACCTTTTACTTTTATAAAAAAAGTGGCGGCCGGATGTTTAATTAAATACTCATTCAAATCCACTTTCTTATCAAGATAGTCGTCAGCGGCTGACGGAAAGCCTGCTTTAATGGAAGATAGATACAGCGGAATAAAAGTTTGCATTACCTGGCCCTTGTCACAGCAACGATAGGATATGGAAAGAATGGCGGGGTCGATCCCGCCTTTGGCGGGACGGTCTTCAGCGTGACAAGCTGCCATCATTCAATAGTATAAATTTTCTTAATAAAGGGGGCCTTCATAGTCTTTAACAGTTCAGGAATCAAACGTTTTAAATCGTCATACCTGTTACTCGTAGCTTTAAGGACAAAAATAGGAATAACAGCGTGGCGTAAATTTATTTGATAAATCATATTTTGGTCTGGTGTTACAAAAATATCAAACTTGCCCGCTATAAGAGCCATTAGCTCTCCGTTCTGCTTGCCTTTCCATCCCATATCGGAAACAGTCTTTATCACATGCCCCGGAAAATGTTTCTTTAATCTTTTAGGTAGAGACTCATCAAGCAGAATTTTCATTTTATTTCTTCAAAAAACGTTGGGGGGCAGCTTCTAAGAATTCAATGACTTGTTCCTTAGTGACGGTCGGAAAATCTGATAGGAAATCATCAACGCTGTCTCCAGCCTTAAGATAATCAATGAGATTCTTGGCAGGGACCCTTGTTCCCCAAAAGACTGGTGTTCCTCCCAAAATATTCCTATTTGAAATAATTAAATGTGCTTTCATAGCTAAAATATATCATACCCTTTATAAACACGCAACAGCTATCCGTTGAGAAGAATATTCTCAATGCCTTTCTAGTGCCTTTTTACAATTAATTGACTATGATTTATAAACGGCAAGTATAAAACTAAAAACCTTCCCAGTGACGAGAAGGCTTAAAAGAATGGCGGGATCGACGCATACCACATAGAAGTGGATCTCTTTTTAGCCGCCCCGGATAACAGCCACTACATCATAAAACTTTCCCTATAGAGATTAAAAGTTCGGGAAATATGTCCGTGTTATTTCTACTTTAACAGCTTCTTTGTGTTGTGCCTGTCACTATTTTCTTACCATTCTTTTTCTGATCAAATGACATCAACGACTTTTTCTTTAGATTGCATGTTACTAACGATTGTTCTAAAGGTTTTCAAATACGCTGAATTTGAATGGATGTCCAACGCATCCTGGCTGGCATATTCTTCATAAAATAAAAATTCTCCAGGACTGAAAACATCATGAAACAGGCTGTAAAAAAGACACCCTTTTTCTTTTCTGGTCATTTGAATGATCTCAACAGCTTGTTTCTTAAAGCTTTCTATGGATTCATTCTTAATGAAAAGCCGGGCTATAACTTTCTTTTTCATTTTGACTCCTTCAAATGATCGCTTTCCATTTAGTCATTCTCTTACGGAGATTAATCGCCTGACCATCGACCACAAAAGTCCCATCACCATTTGCGTGGAATGTCCGTCGTTCTTTTCTGTTAAGATCGATCCATGCCTTGACTCCTTCTAAAATAAATAGGCTGTACTTGTCTACCATACTGTCATCTACTACACGGCATTCGATATTGGCCACGCATTCAGCAATCAGCGGAGCCTTGACTTTTTGGGCAGGTCGTGGGGTTAAATTAAAGACCTTGAACTTGTCTGTGTCTTTGCCTGAGCAGTTCCCAATATCAACCACTTGGTCTATGATATCCTCTGTAGGGATGGCGATAACGCATTCTTTGGTCTCACGCAACGCGGAAAAACTGTAGTCCCCAGGACTGATGACGCAGCCAATCAGTGGAGTAAACTCCATGACCATGTGCCAAGACATGGTCATGACATTAAGCTTTTTCTTATACGCAGTCGTAACCAGAACGACCGGCCCTGGTTCTATCAATTGAAATGCTTTTGAGAGCGGAAAATTCTTCATAGAACCAATCATTTCATTCTTTTTTGACCAAGAGTCGCATGAGTCCAATAAAATCATCATCCGACCAGCCGGCTGCTATCCCTTCATCATAAATCTTCTTGAGATGCATAGTTTGCTCAAGCGGTTGCGATAGCTCCGCGGCGGTCTCCAGTGCCAGGCGAAGATCTTTTGCCATGTGCTTAAGGGAAAACTGTGGGCTATAATCGCACTGGCGCAATTTGGGTTCTTTAACATCAGCAAGACCAGAATGGGCGGCATTGCGTGCCAACGCGCTAAAATAGATATCGTCTGAAATTCCAGCCTTCCGGCACAATATAAGACTTTCGCACAAGGTCTGGGCAACACCGGCTATGTTGAGATTCATGGCAAGCTTAAGCGTAGAAGCAGAACCTAGCGGCCCAATGTGCAGGATTGCGCTTGATATTGGCTTAAGAATGGGCCGCGATTTTGCTTCCTGTAAATGGCGCCTCCAGGAACCACGCCCCGGTTTCTTGAACCTGTCCAGCAAAGAGGCGCGTCCATTTGGCGGAAATCGTGCTCGACTGGATCACTAATTTTCCCGGGCCCAGTTTTGATTTTATCTGATTTAGAACAGACCCAACTGCCGGCGGGTCAGCAACGATGATGAAGATAACCTCCGCCTGATCCACGGCCTCCTGGATGGATGCACAGAAATTGGAAAAGTTCTTTGGAGTCCGGTTCCAGCACCGCACCGCATGACCATCTTCAATCAAGTTTTTTGCCCACGCGCTACCGATGATCCCTAAACCTAAAACAGAGATATTCATTTTGAACCATCCTTTATGTTTAAATCAGAGAATGAAAACGCTTGACCATGACCATGGCATATCTTTTTATAAAAAACCAGCCTTAATAGGCTAATTCTACCCCAAACAAAAAACCCTGCAATTTATTAAATCACAGAGAATTAAATAAAAGACAGATGCTTACTTTCCGTAAATGACTTTTAATACCGAAACCCTGTGGATGGCTGTACTATAATCTCCGGCGTTTCAACGACCGGTGAAGATACAATGCCCCCTCCATATCCATGATACCCGCCGCCCCCATGTCCATATGCAAAAGATGGCGTTAACCCAAACGGCATCAATAAAGTAAAAAACAGCAAAATCATTGGCATCTTGATTGCATTTAACATATTGATCTCTGATCTGTTATTCGGAATCCTCAAACATATTATCAATCAAAACTCCTATCCTGGCCGTATCCTGTCCCCCCCTTTATTTTCTGTGCTTGAAATACTCGACTTGCCTCAATCTTTTTTGCGCCTCTTCCTTGGTCTTATATGGCCCTCCCATATTCCTTCCCTTTTCCGACTGTACCGTATAACCTTTGGCAGTTTTAACAATCATACCCGCTCCTTATTTTCAATTTCTGTTACGTGTAACGCTTAAATAATTATTGATATTATCATCCCCCGAAAAAACAGTTGCTATATTTCCTGCTGTTATTTTTTCCTCTTCTCTATAAACTTCCCCCTCTAAAGTCACGATTTCGCCTTCAACGGTGACGTGAATATTATCAGCCACCAGCGATAAGGACATTTCTCTGCCTAAAGCATCTTGAATATCTGCAGCCAAGTCGTCATCTTTCCCCGTTGTATTTAACCTGAAATTGTCCTTAAGGATTGCTAATGCCTCAATATCTTCTGAATTCTTCACAATTTTTTCATATTTCTCCAAAGCTAATCCTATCGACGTTTTGGAAAAACCGGGATTATTTTCTTTGTCTTTGTTAGATTGTTTTTGCGATAAGTGATACCCTTTTTGAACATTTGAATTCT
>CAZASA010000007.1:24882-55732 GCA_964487685.1 uncultured Planctomycetales bacterium | reverse complement strand
GCTTCACGGATATTTAAGGACGCTTCCCTGGAAAGGATCTCGGATAACGCGCTCTTATGCTGAGGTTCCAGATGCTGGATCAGCACAAATGCCATATTGATACTTTTTGGTAAAGATTTAAAAAGGGCTATCAACGCCTCTAGTCCGCCGGCAGATGCGCCGACGCACGCTATGGGGAATGACTTGTTATTGGCAAGATTCGTATGGTGAGTCTTAGGCAAACGGCATCCTCGTAAAATCTGGAATATTATTTGGGGTTATTATACGCCATTCCCACCTATAAACGCAATTAGATTAAAATGGACCATTTAGAGAACTGCTTATTTCAGGCCTATTCCTAATCCTTGGGAAGGGAAAAAATGATCTTTTAAAAACGTAGAATATCGTCGGAGAAAATCAAATATAATGGCGGGGTCGACGCATGTCATATCGAACTGTATCTCTGTCTGCGCCGCTCTGATTTTGGCTTCTATATCACAATAAGGCCAAAACAGAGATAAAAAAGTTCGAAGATACGTCCGTTTTGGATGATCTATTTATTTAAACTAGTGACACTTGCAACGGCTTTTGGGCAAGCTTACTGACATTTAATACAGAAAATCCAAGAATATTGCCTTTATCGTCAACTTTCTCCATAACTGCATCATTCTTAGTCTGACGGAAAAACCCTGCTTTCTTCTCAAAAGCAACTTCTAAATAATCACCTTCTTTATCAAACCAAAGCTTGATTATTTTCTTAGCCATATAATTTCCCCTTTTTTAATCGAATCCGTTAAATAAGCTGTGAGGATAAAAGCGTCTTTCTTTATCATTTTGACAACAACACACAAATACATATCACCAACCATTGTTCCAAGATAGTATTTATAATACAAATTAGCGTCTTTATCGCTTAGTGACTGAATGACCCTCTGCGGCTCAGACAAGGTTTCTTGAATACGAGGCATCAATAATCTCATTTCAGGGTGCTCAAGAATATGTTTGCGCCGTTCCTCTGTTAAACGTATTCTTTGCCCCCGATAATCAAGATAAGTTTTCATCGTTTTAATTTTACCATGTATTCACTGTTTCGATAGTTTTTTCTGCCAGGGCTTTCCCTGCCTTTTATCATTTCAGGTAGTTGCATTTTGTAACCACCTAACTACCTTAAAAATAAAAAACCCCCAAGGCATACTTCTTGTGCACTCGGGAGTGTACATATTAGTACTACCAGAACTCTCTCAAATGTCTATCATTAAAAAGTCGCGCCTGTCACTACTTCCTATATGTTCCTTATATCTCACTTAGCTCCATCTCTTTATTGGCCCCAGAAAGTCCCAGAAAAGCAGGCAAGTCTGTCATGGGCTGAACATTGATAATTACCGGGACAAAGCCAGGAGCATTGTGAAGCAAGACAAGCAACCCGGGTTCAAGGTTAAATTTAATCTTTTCTCCCTCATTTTTAATTTCTAAAGGTGTTTGGGCGGCAGTAAAATCAATCCCCCCCGTGTTTCTTTCGGCCCCCATAGCCTCATCTTTCGAATGGAGCGCTCTTGCAAGTTCCTCTGACGTTGCAAACTTATTATCAATGAGCCAGTCACAAATATGTTTAGACAATAGTCTATAGGCCTCCTCTTCATCAATGCTTCGTCCTGGGGGATGGTTCTTGGCATAAATAGACAAATTTTCAAAGTCAGCCATTCTCGTGATCCTTCTAACGATCTTTTTTAAACCATCCCTGTTTATCTTAGTTGCCGTAACCGACATTATCTCGAAAATGGCCGCCTGAAGCAGTTCCCCATCAGAGAATTCTCTTTCTTCGCTTAACCCGAACCTTTGGAGACAAAATTCGCGTTCCAGTTCATTATTCAGACTAGCGGATCCGTCAAATCCTAAAAATTCAGCGGTGACATTTTCAGAAGGGAAGTCCCTTTTATAGGCTTCATAAAAAGGGGTATGCATAGCGCCTTTAATGACCAGGATGTTCGATCTTTTATCCTTTTCCCTGACTTCTTGAACCTTCATTTTTGTAGCCTCTTCTCTTAAGAAATATCTTTCTGCGTCAGACATGATGGCCTGCCTATACCAATACAACGATTGCTCAATATCCGCATTTACAAAACTGCCAAAAAATTCCCACCGGGCATTTTTACTCATATACGTAAGCTGACCCATTTCTTGCATATCCACCGGTTCCCCATAAATTTTCTTCCCTGATTTATAAATTATTTTTAAAAAAGCAGCCTCTCCATCTGGAAATCTCAGCCTGTGCACGCCTCTTTGCTCCATTCGTTCAAATTCTGCCATGCCATCCTGTGGCGTCAACCTCCCTGATGATACTTCATCATAAACATGATCATTGGATTCAACAGTTTCATAAATAATTATGTCCGCATCATTTACCCTCATCTTGACTTGATCAATATTCTCCGCAAACGTTTTATGGTTAGTAAAAAAGAAGTGGGTTTTCCCCGAACTCATCGCATGATCAGTTTCCATGAGGGCTTCCACCTGTCTTGGAGAGAACCTATTGTTCAAAAAGGCCACATCGGCCCATGTTTTTCGCTGTTCCATAGCATCTAATACGCTTGCCATGATCTTGCCGCTGCCCTGTGCATAAACCTTATCATCACCGTTATCGTGTAGCGCAAGGATGGTATCGGGATGTTG
Source organism: uncultured Planctomycetales bacterium (assembly GCA_964487685.1). Classification (GTDB taxonomy): domain Bacteria; phylum Omnitrophota; class Gorgyraeia; order Zapsychrales; family Fredricksoniimonadaceae; genus JABDGZ01. The sequence continues at coordinate 53,083 of CAZASA010000007.1, read as the reverse complement.
CGCCACATCTTCTCTTTTACCGAAAAATAGAGGAAGAATCTGGTCAGAAAACCTTTTATCCCATAAAAAACTATCCGTGATCGAATCTCCTCCGCCTACAATTATTTCATCTTTATCCGGGACCAAACGCTTGATCTGGTCAGATTTATCCACCAGAGAAATAATAATAAAATTCTTTCCCGATTTTGGAAAATATCTGCCCTCGCGATGATCAAAAGCCGCCGTTCGCTTAAAATCTTCCATGGCCTGAGAAACAGCTATATCACCGTCGATTTGAAATTTGGAATCATGGAAAACGATGTGCATTTCATGCTCAAACGGCAACATCTCAATATCCATGCCCACAGTGGCTTTCTCAAAGAGTTCCTGGACGCCGCTGCTCCCTAGGAATGCCTTTGCGTTCTTAAGTCTTTCAATGGTGCCCGAAAAATCCTTGTCCAATGTCTTGCCCAGCCCTCTAAGGGCATTACTGGCCAGGCTTCTCGAGACCTCCAATTGTTCCGGGTCACTAAACTCTCCCACTTCATTCTTTTCATAAATAAATTTCTGCTTGATTCTATCAAATTCTGCTTTTTCCCCTCCTGTTGCGGTAAACACCTGAATATCATCAGGAGTTAAAGCAGCTCCCTTTTCTTTAAACCTCTTCGTAATGGGGTTGATGATGCGCTGCTGAATTGAGCCCCTAGTCTGAAAAGCCCGAACCTCCTGGGCTGACTGCCCCCTTTCTCGAAGATAGCCTTCGATCTCTTTCTTGACATCCTCAGGATCATTGATTTTATCCCAATTTAATTCTGAAACTTTCTTAGCGAACCTGGACGGGACAAAGGGCATATAGGCGCTTCCGCTGATCAAAATAATTCTAATCTTTAAATCACTCCGTGCGTGTTTTAATTGAACAGCCCTGACGATTTGTTCTAAATTATTGCCGGAAATGTTCTCCTTTCCTGTAGGGGTCAACGTCCCATCAATATCAAAAACAAATGTCGCCTGCTTTATCTTCTTATTTAAATCCATCCAACGCGGGATCTGTATATCGACTTGGTGTTCAGTTTGTCCGTCCCTGATGGTTATGCTCCCTGGCAAAACCCCTTTTATTTTATTCCCAAGCATCGCGTAATTGACCAACCACAGGGAAATACTTTGAACCAACTGCTCTTCCGTAGGTATCGGTATCGGTTTTGTCGATTTATGTTTCTCCATCCATCCCCTCATAAAAATAACCATCCCATAAATAAACATGCTTCGGCCGGAATAAACAACCGCCCCTTTTTCTTCAGCTGCCAATAAAATCCCTGTTTTCGCTCTGCTCATCAGGTCTACAACTACCTGCCCTTCGTGAAAGCCTTCATGACTAGACAACGGGCTTACTTGAGGATGATCTTTATCAGTAGCCGAATTGATAATAAGCTTAGCATTTCGAATGGCCGCATTGATCTTATTTTGATTCTCGGGTGTATTCTCAATAAAATCCTCCGGGTCATCTTTAAAATAATCCGCTTTTAATTTTTTAAGCATCTCCTGCATCCCCGTTAACATGTCTTTGTTTTTATCTATAAAAATAACCGAATCCACTGCTTTGTTATTCAACGTTTCCGCGATCTCCCGAGCCGCTCCGCCGCTGCCGATAATAACAACTTTCTTCCCCGCGAGCTCATAGTCCTTTCCATATGTCTTTTTAAAATCATGATTCAATCCTTTCAGCCAAGCCTCCCCGTCAACGGCATAACGGGCAATCGTTTGGCTGTCATAATCTTTGACGATATAGTTTACGGCCCCGATATCATTATCGTCTGTCTCATGAAAAACCACCTTCCCCGGTTTTGTAATAACAGCGCCCGCAATGCGGAGATTTGTCCTTATCTGCTCCTTTATGAGATTTATTTTATCGCTCTCTTCCCTGGTCATGGGATTGGAAATTGTAATGGGATACGGCAGATAAACCATGTCAAACCCATATTGCCGGCGGACAATGTTTTCAAATAGATTACAATAGTAACCTTTAACGCTTGCGCCTATAAAAAGGGTTACCTTTGTATTAGACCCCAGAAAAATTCCGCTTTCTTGCGCGATCCGGTCAATTTCGTCATCAAATTCAGACGTCTTTTTATCTTTAATTTGGTCATCTTCTGCCGTGTTCATGGCCTGGTCATACGGCCTGACATCCACCGTAAACATGGCAAAATTAGATCCAACAGTGGATAGATTTGGCGCGCTATGGGTCACCGCCATGGCTGGACTGGTGGATAAATTGGTTGCCGTAAAGCCGCCGGAAAAATATTTTCTTGGTATAGATTCCTGAGTGGCAGGATCAACTTCTTCTTTTATATAGTTGTAGACGCCTTTTTTAAAAGCATGTAAATATTGCTCATAAATTTTCTGTTTTGTCTGGGGATCCTTGATGTTCATTCCCGCAATTTTATTTTTATCTTCATAAACTTGAGCTAAAACGCTGTCTTCCATCTTCTTTTTGTACCAAACAGCTAGTATCAAAGAATTATAAACTTGTCTGAGTTGAGCGAAATTCTTGCCTTCATTGACTTCTTTAACGAGTTCGGGGATAACGATCTCCCGGACAATTTGGCCGCCCAATTCATTAGTCTCTTTCGTTTGTGCCTGATCAGATTGAATCCCTTCATGCTTAGACAAAGAAAGATAATCTTGTTCCAACATTACATTAAGTTTACTTTCTACCACATACGCTGTCCCTGCCTTAACATTCTCATAAACAACCGCCTTCTGGGGCACTATCCACACTTTATTAAACGTGTTAACGGGAATATTCGTTGTCCCATACTTCTTACTTGCCTGCGCATACACACGCTTCCAGAATTTCTTTCCTATATCATCTTCAGGATAAATAAGAGATGCCGTTATCTGCTTGAGCATGTAGTCTTCAGCTAATAAATTACGCCCCATTTCTGTTACTCCAAAAGACTCGGGAACTATTCTGTCCTTTTCATATGGACTTAGGTTGACCCAAAGATCTTTCTCAGGAACAGTTAAAGACGTTAGAAAGTACTTGATAAACCTGGAAGAGTCGTCCTTTAACTGGCCACTTCCTTCATGACTGTCGCCTTTATCAAGAATAAAGTCAAACCTGAATGGATTATCTGGATGAACCTTGATGCCTTTGAGAATAGGTGGATTAAACTCAGGGCTTAAATGGACCATCGCCCCAGGAGTAGGCAAATATACTTCCTGTGCGTAGAGAGAATACGTCCCAATCTGTCCTGTGACAAAAAAACAGACCAGGATGAAAATAGATATGCCTTTCTTCATCATAAGTAAAGCATGCCCTCTGTATCTATATAATGCCAATTTTAGGCTTTGCTTAAATTTCCGCATTAATCCATAAACAATCTCGGTTGCAATCTGCGCCACAAACACTAACTGTGCTTTTGTTTTGTTATTCTGCGCTGTCATTATCCCCTCCTTGACCATCAAATATATGTAATCGATTACATTACAAGTATAACCGATAAATCTTAGGTTGTCAAGGTGATGAGGGATTGTGGCGCAAAAGTATTGTTTATTTTATCGACTGCGCTGACTGGCGCTCGACTAAGTGGGCAGGAAAATATTTCACACCAACCAGATTACTGGCATCTGTATTTCTTAAATGATCAATCATAAGTCGCACGGCGTCTTGGGCAATCTCATACACAGGGACATGGATTGTTGTTAAAGGAGGGTCGGATTTTTCAGCCAGAGTTTCATCGTCAAAACCTATTACAGAAATATCCTGCGGACAATTAATGCCCAATTCTTTAAACCGCCTGATCACGCCAAAAGCCATCTGATCGTTACATGCGAATACCGCGGTAATAGCTGGCTTATTTCTCAGCAAGCCGTCAGCAGCTGAATACGCCCTGTCTTCTAAATAATCTGCTTTCAATATATTGCGCACATCTATATTTATATTTTTCTTCCTAAAAAAAGATAAAAACCCCTCCACGCGCTGTTTATTATCAAGCGACCAGTCTGGTCCGCTCATCACCCCTATCCGTCTATGGCCAAGCTCAAATAAATAATTAGCGGCAATCTGGCCTCCTAAATAATGATCGACCCCTACGAATTGCTGCTTAATATCATCTTCAATATCATTAATAATCACACATGGCAAACCATTCTTCTTAAGAATCAAGCTGCTGGACAAATATTTAAACCAATGAACAACCAAAAGCCCGTCAATTCTTTCTCCATTCTTAAAATCATACTTGTCCCACTTTGGCTTATTGTCATCCAAAAGAAGTATTTTGAATTGATAATCTTTGTCACGTAAATAATCGGATACCCCGGCTAAAATGTGGTTGTAATAATTACTATAAAATATACCCGGAAGATAAGGAAAAACGACCCCTATGGTCCGGCTTATCTTTTGCCTTAAATCCCTAGCCGCCGCATTAGGAGTATATCCGTATTTACGGGCCAACATCTCAATCTCAATTCGCGTCTGAGGAGCGACCTTATTTTGTGTTCTAGGATTTAAGGCACGCGAAATTGTAGCAACGGATACCCCCGCTTTTCGCGCCATTTCTTTAACGTTCATTTTCATATCGAATCCAATGTGTAATGGTTTACATTTTCCATTACCTAAACTTTACCACAAAAGCCATTCTTGTCAAGCCGCTCCAAAGTCCCGCTATGCGATTAAATAACTTGCTATTCACCCAAACCTATGGCTATATCCCATTCCTATTATAAATACCCTCTTTATGGTCAAAAACAAGTGGATAATTATACCCTCCAACACTCCATACAAATTTACATAACTGCATAAACAACTGTGCATCATTCTTGCTCATCATAGCAAGAGTATCTATCGTTCGTTTAGAAAATGAATCTGGCTTATTGGCCTCACCTGCAAGTACCGTTGCCCACATTTTCTGCATATCCTCATTAGAAATGACTTTACACTTATCAAAAAAGTTAAGCAACCAGTCATTCTCTATGTTCTGGGGATTTGAATTCTCAGACAATTGCGGTATAGCCTTAGCGGTAATGCTTTCGATATTCTCTTGCTTACGTGTTTCTTCTTGAACAAGTCGCATTAATGCACGTTTTGACACTTCCTGAATCTTAATATCTCCTACAGCATGAATTGCTTTTGCATCTACTTCTGCGAGAGCACGTTGTCTAATTCGATGCGGTTCATAAATTATCCCTACAGCATCACTAATCTTCTCTATTAGTACAGTTGCCGGCTTTGATAAGTCTCCTAAATTTATTAATGAGTTGCCCACTGGCATAGTTGTCTCCTTTACTTAAATATTATTGCCTTTATACCTCATATTTAGACATTATTGTCAAAGAATATCCAATCACACTCTAAAATACATATTGGGTCGTGGTGTAGCTGGTTAACACATCCGATTGTCAGTGCCTTTATAATGCCTTTTAATGTCTTTTTTATTATAATTTCTTAACATTCTGAAGAATCAATGCGGAAAATAAAAAATCCTATCAGCGACGATAGGATGTGTGAAAGATGGCGGGGTCGACGAGATTTGAACTCGCGGTCTTCAGCGTGACAAGCTGATGTGTTAACCAGCTACACCACGACCCCGTAGGTGAAGCGATATCTTAATATCTGTTTTATTCTTTGTAAAGGAAAAAACTGGTGGGCGGTGAAGGAATTGAACCCTCGACCTTCTCTGTGTAAGAGAGATGCTCTAACCAGCTGAGCTAACCGCCCTTAAATGATCCACGATTTTTTATACAATTTACTATTAAAACGGCTGTAGGTAAAATAAATAATGAGGCCGATGACGAGCCAGATCACCAGGCGCCACCAGGTTTCCGGGTCCAAAGAGGTCATCATGGCCAGGCAAACCAGGATCCCCAAAAACGGAAAGAGCGGCGAATACGGAACTTTAAAGGGCCTATGGATCTTAGGCTGAGTATACCGCAAAACCATGACCCCGGCACAAACAATGATAAAAGCCAAAAGCGTCCCGATCGAGGTCATATGCCCTAATTTGGAGATCGGGAAAAATCCGGCAAAAAAACTTACGAAAAACATGAAAAGTATATTGGATCGCCACGGCGTGCGCCACTGGGGATGGATATCTGAAAAAAGCTTAGGCAGAAGCCCGTCCCGCGACATGGCATAAAAAATACGCGACTGGCCTAACAGCATCACCAAAATAACTGAAGTAAACCCACCGATGATCCCAAGCTTGACCAAGACATGCAACCAGGGATACGGTGTTAAATTGATCGCTGTAGCTACGGGTGCTGCGTCACCCTTCATCAACTTATAATTCAACATGCCGGTCAGTACAAAAGAAAATAAAATATAAAGGACCGTGCAAATAACCAGAGAACCGATGATGCCCCGCGGGATGTCCCGCTGAGGATGATGTGCTTCCTGGGCCGCGGTTGAGACCGTGTCAAATCCGATATAAGCAAAAAATATGATCCCTGCCGCGCGCATGATGCCGCTGATACCAAACTCACCAAAATTCCCGGTATTAGGCGGGATAAACGGTGAATAATTGCCGGGCTTAAGATAGTGAAATCCAACAGCAATAAAGGTCAACACGACCGCCAATTTAATGACCACGATCACATCATTGACAATGGCTGATTCCTTGATCCCCAGCATTAATAATATGGAAATAAGCGCAATGATCAGCATCGCCGGGATATTGACAAACCCGTGCGCCTGACTGCCATCCGGCATAGTTACAATGTCAAAAGGACACGATGCTAACCTCACAGGAATGGTGATCCCAAAATCATGCAGGAATGAACCCACATACCTTGACCAGCTCACCGCAACGACTGAAGAAGCCACGGCATATTCCAGCACCAGGTCCCAGCCGATGATCCAGGCAATGAACTCCCCCATGGTTGCATAGGCGTAGGTATAGGCACTGCCGGCGACCGGAATCATGGACGCCAATTCACTGTAACACATCCCCGCGAAAGCACACCCGACCGCGGCCACCATAAAAGAGAGCACCACCGCCGGACCGGCATTTTCCGCCGCGGCGATGCCTGTTAACGAAAACAAACCTGCCCCGATGATGGCCCCGATCCCCAAGGACACCAGATTATAAGCGCCCAGAGACCGCTTCAACTGATATTCCCCGCTATCCGCGGTCTTGATCAATTGGCTGATCGGTTTTTTGATAAACAGATTCATGCTTTTTTCATTTCTTCCAGGATCTTATGTGCTGCAGTCCGCGGCGAAGATGCTTGAATGATCGGACGACCCACCACTAAAAAATTGCTTCCCTGGGCAATAGCTGTATGCGGTGTTGCCACCCGTTTTTGATCATTCGATGACGCATCCGCAGGACGAATACCAGGGGTCACGATCAAAAATTCAGGGCCTAATTCCCGACGGATCATGGCCGCCTCTTCAACTGAAGCCACCACCCCGTCCAAGCCTGCTTCTTTGGCGAGCCTTGCACGCTCAAGGACCAATTTTTCCAGGTCAGCTTCCTTGGCCATGCTGGTCAATACAGTAACTCCCACGATCAAAGGCCTTGCAACTCCCAAGGCTTTAGCTTGGTCCACAGCCGCCTTAACAGAAGCCTCAAGCATTTCTTTGCCGCCGGCGGTATGCACGGTCAACATGTATATAGGGGCAAATTCCGGGTCTTTATTCGGGCTTACACTTAGTGATACCGCGCTCTTCACAGCTGAGGCCACGGTATTAGGAATATCATGGTATTTCAGATCCAGAAAAACTTTCTTTCCCTTTGATTGCAGATAACGGGTGATAAAAGGGCCGTAGGCCGTGAACATCTGGTTGCCGACTTTAAAGATATCGACGGAATCTTCCACATCATCAATCAATTGACGGGCGCGTTCAAAGGTTTCAATGTCCAAGGCAAGGATGAGCTGGGCTTTATTCATTTTTTTAAACTTCCGATGATCTCATGGATATCATTGATCTTATTTTCTTTCATAAAAGACTCGATCCCTTCTAAGACATCAATAGGCGCCCGCGGATTGATAAAATTAGCCGTTCCCACAGCGACCATGGTAGCACCGGCAACCAGGAATTCCAGAGCGTCCGCTGCTGTCATGATACCTCCCATACCGATCACAGGGATCTTAACCTTTGACGCCACCTTCTGTACCATGTAGACAGCAATCGGCCTAATGGCAGGACCTGATAATCCGCCGGTAAAATTTCCCAGCCGGCTTTTACGTGACTTGACATCAATGGCCATGGCGGTAAACGTATTGACCAGGCTTACCGCGTCAGCACCGCCTTCTTCTGCGGCTTGGGCTATCTCGGCGATATCCGTAACATTAGGGGACAATTTAGCAATGATGGGGAATTTTGACAAGGACTTCATTTTTTTGACCAAGCAAAGTGTTGCCGCCGGGTCTTGGGCCACCAATACTTTATGATTAAGATTAGGGCAGGATAAATTCAATTCCACGGCCGTAATGCCCTGCTGTTCATTTAATTTTTCCATGATCCCGATAAACTGCCCTTCGTCATGCCCTAATATACTGATGATCAAAGGCACGCCGATCTTCTTTAAAGCCGGTAATTTCTGGGCGATAAATACGTCGATGCCGGGATTTTCAATGCCTATGGCGTTGATCATGCCCGATGGTGTTTCAAAGATACGCACCGGAAGATTGCCCACCTGCGGATGGAAGGTCACGGTCTTGGGGACAATAGCCCCCAGCCTTTTGACTTCCTCAAGATTATAATAACGCTCCGCATGCCCGAAGGTTCCAGAAGCCACGGTCACCGGATTTTTAAAAGTTACATTAGCTATTTTGACAGATAAGTTCATATTACCATCATTGATATTCCCCTCTTTTTCATAAAGAGGGGTTAGGGGAGTTCTTTAGTAAAACTTCACCTCATCTAAATCAAAGGCCGGTCCATCATGGCAAACTGTCTTAAAACCGCTGGTGGTCTCGATCGAACAACCTAAGCATGCCCCCAAGCCGCAGGCCATAATCTCTTCACAAGCAGCCTGGCCTAAAAGGCCATGTTGTCCGGCAAATGCCTGCACGGCCTTCATCATCGGATTGGGGCCGCAGGTATAAATAAAGGTATGCTGAGGATCTTTATTGACCTTGTCAAATAAAACACTGACCCTGCCCTTGACACCGACCGAACCATCATCCGTGGCAATATGGACCTTGACCCCGTTGTCCTTGAATTCCTGCATCGGATACACATGTCCGCGGTCGCGGCCGCCGTAAAGCAAGACCAGGTCATATTTTTTATTTTTAAGTATATCCGAAAGGATCAGCATCGGCGCAATGCCGATACCACCGGCGATCAACGCCACCTGTTTTGTTGTCTCCGGAGGCATTTTAAAAGGAGTGCCTAAAGGCCCTAAAACATCCAGCATGTCCCCTTTTTTCTTTAGGGAAAGAAGCTTTGTGCCAGGGCCCACCACATCATAGAAGATCTCCACATATTTCCGGGCGCGATAGACACTAAAAGGCCGGCGGAAAAAAGGCTGTACGCCTGCCTCATCGGTGCGGATATGGACAAATTGCCCAGGTTTGACCTCAAGGGCCAGGTCAGGCGCGTCAAAAACCATGCGCCAATATTGGGGAGAAAGCTTTTCGTTGACGAGGACTTTATAATTGTTCTGTATTTTTTCCATGAATAATTTCTTAAGTATAGCATTATTTCTGGCAATGCCCACAATAAAATGAACTCCTGCCGGCCTGTATAATACGCTTTATCGGCTTCTGACAACGGGGGCAGGCCAAGCCCTGCCGGGCATAAACCGCGATCCTTTCCTTGAATCTTCCCTCTTTTCCAGAGCCGTCACGATAATTACGCATGGAAGATCCTCGATGAATGATCGCCTCATTAAGGACTTCAATGATATTCCCATGGATGGTCTTTGTTTCTTTCACACTTAACTTGCATGCTTTGCGTTTGGGACTTACACGACTGCGGAAAAGGATCTCACAGGCATAAATATTCCCGATCCCTGCCACAAAAGTATGATCCAGCAAGACATTTTTAATAGGACGGTTTGATCGTTGAAAACTCATGCGCATCAGGGCTGGAGTAAATTCTTTAGAAAAAGGCTCCGGCCCCAAGATATTAAAATGTTTGACCTCGGTTAATTTACCCACGACACGCAGTTGGCCGAAACGACGCTGGTCATTGTATAAAAGTTTTTTCCCATCGGATAAACTAAAGGTGAAACGGGTATGTTTGTTCTCTGCGCCATCAACAATGAGCTGGCCGGTCATCATCAGCTGGATGACCAAAAATTCTCCTGAAGACAAATGCACGATCACCGCCTTGCCCCGGCGGGATATTTTGTCAATGCCGCGGCCCTTTAGGCGCCGGATGAAATCTTTCTCTTTCTGCCGAAGCAGAAAGGCATCATGGACGGTCACATCCGTGATCATACAGCCGGTAATGGACGCATTCAAATCGCGGACAATGGTCTCAACTTCAGGAAGTTCAGGCATACCAATTTATTTAAAAGTTTTATTTATTAAAACTAATCGTTAATAGTATAATTAATTAAAATCATCCCGGAGAAAAAAATATGGATATTCTAAAAGTCAGGTCTTTTGTTAAAGACCTGATCTACAACCTGGACACAGTACAGTATTTATTGGATTACGGACGCGTTAAAGAAACTGTTCCTATCATCGACAGTGTCCTGGATGATATTGATTCCTTTCGGGCTGGTGGCACAGAAGGCCCGTTAAAAAATATCTTTCCCACGAGTTTTTGGGATAAAAAATTACCTGCCGGCATGTCTTACCCTCAATTCCGTGGTCTCATTAAACAATATTCCCAAGCCAAATCTCCGCTTTTTGAAGAAGATTTGAATAAGATCAATTATATCATTCTTGTTAAAAATATTTCTGACTGGTCACACAAGAATATCCCTGAACTCCTGGATAAAGCAAAGTCCCCTTTGCATAAAAAAGCAGAAAGAGGAATATTATACTCAATAGTCATTATCACAGGATTGTCCCTGGTAATTATTGCTGGTTGGAAATATTGCACCCGTGACTGGGGACTAAAAGGCTCCTTTTTCCAGGGGGAAAATTTCGAGAAATATCTTTTTTCAGGAGTTAAAGGGACTATCGATTTTTCTGAACCCGAAGAAATGGACTCAAGGCTTCCCCATGATCATTTTTCTGTCCAATGGCAAGGGGATCTATTGGTCCCCCGAAGCGGGGAGTATACAATTTTTGTTTCGTCTGATGACGGTAACAGGCTTATTATCGATAATAAACCTTTATTTGCCGATTGGTCGGGTCACGAAAAAAGAGAATCTTCTAAAAAGATATTTCTTTCTCAAGGTCCTCACATAATAACCTTGGAATATTACCAAATAGATCAATCAGCATCTCTAAGACTCTCCTGGGCCATGGATGGCGGTAAAAAAGAGATCATACCTGCAATGTATCTTCGTCATTAACATCAAAAGGATGGGATGAGCTTTTCTTCCAAATGTCTTTTATTATTTGCGCTTACTTTTTTGATATCTCTGTCTGTTTTAAGTCTAAAGCACAAAGGGCTGACCTTTGATGAAAAGCATCATTTTCTTTACGGCTTGAATATTCTAAAGGGTGATTCCCACCGAAGCTCTGTTTTTGATAATAGCGTCATGCCTTTCTCAGCCTTAAATGCTTTTTTTACCCATCAACAAGATGATCTTGATTCTCGGGTAAAAAATGGGCGCTATGTCACTATTTTTTTTCTTGCGCTCTTGGCTTTGATCGTTTTTTGCTGGTCTAAAGAACTCTACGGAACGGTCCCTGCCCTTTTTTCATTATTTCTTTTTTGTTTAGACCCTAACATTATCGCCCATGGCCATCTTGTCACAACAGATCTTTATGCTGCTTTTTCAATAACTGCAGCGTTGTATTTCTACTGGAGGTTCTTAAAATATGGGGGATATGCCCGCGCGTTAATAAGCGCCGTGGCTTTAGGCATAAGCCAGATAGCAAAATATTTTTCCGTATTCTTATATCCTTTATTTCTTGTAATGATGGTTTTATGGTTCTTAAGTGACATTATGTCGTCTTGGAAGCAAAAAGATTTTGCTGCTTTAAAGAACATGGCAAGATCCTGCATAAAATATATTTTAATATTTCTTTTTATAAACCTGTTGGTCATTAATATCGGTTTCTGTTTTTTAAGACCATTTGTGCCGCTTCAAAATTATTTTTTTCAAAGCCATACTTTTCAATTGATACAAAAGGTCCCTGTCCTTCATTCCATCCCCCTTCCTGTGCCCTATCCATTTGTGCAGGGCATGGATCTTTGTAAATATGCCGAACAAACAGGCCAGAGTTTTGGCCCTAATTATCTCCTGGGCGTACTGCATCGCAATGGCACGGGCTTTAAAGGCTATTTTTTAATTGCCATGTTTTTCAAGCTCCCTCTAGCGGCACTTTTCATCATTTTGATCTCATTGCTGGTTTATTTTCATAGATACCACCATTATGTCTTTGTCCACAAGGAAATGTTCCTTTTATTGCCGGCTCTTTTCTACCTTATCTTTTTCAATCTTTTTATTAATATCAATATCGGCATACGGTATATTTTATTTATTTTTCCTCTATTTTACATCTTTTGCGGAAGTCTCTTTGTTTTTTGGGACCAGTATCCGGTCTGGATCAAAAGAAGTTACTTGTTGCTCATGGTCTCTATAGCGTTATCCGTATTATCTTTTTATCCATATTATTTGGGATATTTTAACGAGTTTATCGGTGATAGGAAACTGGCTTATAAGATCTTGGCTGATTCCAATCTGGATTGGGGAGGCGATGAATGGTTCTTACATAATTATTTAGAAAAGCATCCCAAAGCCATCCTTACACCCTCCCGCCCTGTTGCGGGTCGAATTATTGTCAGCGTTAACGATCTGACCGGGGTTTCTGGAAACTGGAAAAGATTTCGATGGTTACGGGATAATTTTAAACCGGATGATCAAATTGCTTCATCATTCCTTGTTTATGATATTACAAAAGAAGACCTGAGGCGTATCCATGTCAGTAAATAAGACCGCCATTATCATTGGCGCCGGTCCGGCGGGATTAACGGCTGCCTATGAATTGCTGGATAAAACCGGTATCACCCCCATTGTATTGGAGGCGTCCGGTGATCTGGGTGGTATTGCTAAAACTGTTAATTATAAAGGTAACCGTATAGATTTAGGAGGGCATCGCTTCTTTTCCAAATCCGATCGTGTTGTGCAATGGTGGTTAAATATCATGCCTTTGCAAGGGAAACCGTCCCAGGATGACCTAATACTCAACCGCCATGTGCCCTTAGCGCAGGATACGGCCCAACATCCCGCCCCTGACCCACAAAAAACTGATATAGTCATGTTGGTGCGTAACCGCCTTTCACGTATATTCTTCTTAAGAAAATTCTTTGATTACCCGATCACGCTGAATTTCAATACTTTTAATAATCTGGGGATCGTACGACTTATCAGGATCCTCTGTAGCTATCTTTATATACGTCTTTCCCCTATCAAAAATGAGAAAAACCTTGAAGATTTCTTTATCAATCGATTTGGGCAAGAATTATATGTCACTTTTTTTAAAGACTACACCGAAAAGGTCTGGGGGGTATCCTGCCAGATGATCAAACCCGAATGGGGAGCCCAACGGATCAAGGGATTATCTATTTCTAAAGCTATTTTACATGCGATCAAAAATATATTTGCCAAGGACCGGTCTATCGGACAAAAGAATGTTGAAACCAGCCTGATCGAACAATTCATGTACCCAAAATATGGGCCCGGCCAAATGTGGGAAGAAGTATCCCGCATCGTCCAAAATAAAGGAGCTGTGATCCACCTGCACACACAGGTTATCGGATTGACACTGGAACAAGGATGCATCACACAAGTGAGTGCCCGCGACACATCAACAGGTGAGATTAAAATATTTAAAAGTGATTACGTCATTTCCACCATGGCCATCAAAGACCTGGTCCAATCGATATCAGGCCCTGTGCCTGATGATGTCCGTATTCTCGCCCAAGGGCTTCAATACCGTGACTTCATTACAGTGGGACTTCTTTTAAAAAAACTGAAGATCAAAAATAAAACCAAGATCAAAACAGTTAATGATATTGTGCCTGATAATTGGATCTATATCCAAGAACCGGATGTCAAATTATGCCGTTTACAAATTTTTAACAATTGGAGCCCCTACATGGTCAAAGACCCTGATACGGTGTGGGTTGGCTTGGAGTATATGTTAAATGAAACCGATGATCTGTGGGCGAAAAGTGACATCGAATTTGCGGCTTTCGCCGTCAAAGAATTAGAAAGTATCTGTGTCATTGATGCAAAGGATGTCCTGGACAATGTCGTTATTCGGGTGTTAAAAGCATACCCGGCCTACTTCGGCACGTATGACCAATTTGACCGCATTCGCAGCTTTACGGATACCATCCAGAACCTTTTTCTCATCGGCAGGAACGGCATGCACCGATATAATAACCAGGATCATTCCATGCTCACTGCGATCGTCGCTGTTGAAAACATCGTTCAGGGCAAAACAGGCAAGGATGATCTTTGGTCAGTAAATGTGGAAAAAGATTATCATGAAGAAAAAAAATGATCCTTTATTCATTGCCCTTGAAGCTGCCATTTTTATCCTATTGCTGTGGTTTTATGCCAGCCATTCTTTGTTATTACCAGATCCATCTAAACCCTACTCCCAAAACATAGCTTACCAGCTACAAACGAATGCTTTTCTGCAAGGCAAAGTTGCTTTAAGTCCTCGTCCTTTTGGGATCCCATTTGATTATCTATATACCGAACATGGTATGCAGCAAACTTGGGGAGTGGGGGTTCCTTTATTGAGATTGCCCTTTGAATGGGGCTATAGAGAATGTGGTTTTTATTATTTCCCAGATAGATTTATTTTATTATTTTATATAATTTTGATGATGGTTATCCTTAACCTGGCTTTAAGACTGCTACTTTCGGCTTCAGGGTTGATTGCACATAGCGCTATGGGATGTTTAATTCGGTGGGGATTTATAGCATGGATTTTATTTTCTCCAGCCATGAACGGTTTAATTGAGAACGATTTTGATGTATATCAAGAAGCTATTTTTTATGGGTGTATTTATAGTTATATTTTGTTAGCTCTTTTTTGGATTTATATACAAAGACCCCATAAACAAATTTTGATTATTGTTTGTTTATTATCAGGCATGGCTTGTTTAATACGCCCAACCTTAATTTTTTATGGGTTAGTCACTGCAATAACGGCAATGGTATTTGTTTATCAAAAGACACGAAATATTCAACTCATTATGATCGGCTTTCTTTGTTTCTTTGTTGGTGTCTGTCTGGACATGGCATTTAATTATATCCGTTTTGGGGCAATGTTAGAATTTGGTTATTCAGCAAGCCTTTCTGGCCCCACGGCGAACTATATGCTTAGATTTGATAACCCATTCCGTTATGAAAATTTCTTTAGAGCTGCCAAAGAGCTAATAAGTGCTCTTTTTTTTAATTATAGTTATTTGGCCCAACATTATCCTCGGCTTAGAGAGCATCAATTTCCTGTTTTTAATGTGTCTCATTTGATAATTTGGGCAGGAGGAATTGTTTTCATTTTATCTTACCATTTTTTTAGACAACCACTATTATCAATGAGAGTTAATAAAACTTGCCTTAGAATTGTTTATTTATCAACTATATGGGGAGAGGCATCCTTTTTTTTATTCTTTATTTTTTATTTGTATTCTCCAGGCCTTTGTTCCAGATATCTTTCAGAATTTTCTGTAGCATTAAATGTAATACTCGCAGCTCTTGTTTTGTTAGGCCTTTCTTTCATTAATTCTTGTTTTAGTGGATTAAAAAGGAAATTCTTGCGGTATGTATTCTTTTTATTCTTAATAACTTTATTTTACTTAAATAACAAGGATTTTTTCGAAAATAGACCCTTTGTTCAGAGCATAGATAAAAAGGTCGTCAAACTGTATGTTGATTCTTTTAATCAAAGGATCCTTGCCAATCCTCGTCTTCCTGAAACATTCTACTGTGGGCATCCTTATTGGGGGTGGCCTGCCTCCACAGATTGTTCGGTATCAGATTCTACATCTATTTTTTTGCCTACCCAAAAATGCTTTACTCTCAACTATTCCCTTGTGAGTGATGCCAGCCTTCCAAAAATCCGGGTAAAACGTGGTATTGAATTCCTAAAACTGAATACTTCTTATATCTCAGAAAACAATTCCCAAGGATCTCATCAAAAATCAATTACAGAACGCTTTTGTTCAGAGAAATTTCTTCCAAACACAATTAGCTTATACAGCATAGGATGGATCAAAGCCGAAAAAATTAAATTTGTGGATGAAAAATTGCCTATAAAATTAAATTGGGTTAGTGTTTCCGATAAAGTAGATTTGCCTATCAAATGAACCTTACAAAATCCTCAAATTTTATACTTGAAGCCATCATGTTTATTCTGTTGATGTGGTTTTATGCCGGCCATTCTTTGTTATTACCGGATCCTTCCAAACTATACTCCAAAGACATCCCCTACCGATTACAAACAAATGCTTTTCTTAATGGCAAACTCTTTTTAAGTCCCCGGCCTTATGGAGCGATCTTCGATACTTTATGGACCGAGCATGGAATGTCGCAAAATTGGGGACTTGGAGTACCTTTGCTAAGGCTGCCTTTTGAATGGAGCGCCAGATTATGTGGACAATCTTTATTCCCGGATAAACTGACCGTGCTTTTTTATTTGGCCCTGATGATAGTTCTGCTCAATATAGCCTTAAGATCGGTCCTTAATGTCTTTGGAATTGCAGCGCATAGTCTGACAGGACTATTGACGCGATGGTATCTTATATCATGGATTTTGTTTTGCCCGGGCATCTATGAGTTGATCAAATATAAAATTGACATTTACCACGAGGCGATCTTTTACGGATACATGTATAGCTGCCTATTGCTTGCTCTCTTTTGGGTCCATCTGCGAAAGCCCAGTAACCGGAACTTCCTGGTCCTTTGTTTAGTTTCAGGATTTGCGATCTTGGTCCGTCCGACTGTGTTTTTTTATGGATCGACCACATTTGCACTTGCAGCTGTATATGTATATCAAGACACCCGTAATATTCGTCTCCTTATTCTTGGGATTCTTTGCTTTTGTTTAGGAATGTTTGTTGAATTATGGTTAAATTATGTTCGTTTCGGCTCAATTTTCGAGTTTGGTTATTCAGCATGTCTTACAACCTGGTCGCCCTGTAATTATTTCCTTCGATTTAATGATTCTCCCTTTCGACGGGAACCTTTGTTGAGCGCCTCCAAAGAACTGATCGGAGCCCTTTTCTTTAATAATGCATGGGTATCCTCCACGTTCCGCTGCAGGGATACTTTTTACAATAGTTATAACATACTATATTTAATAGTGCTCTTGGGAGGGGGATTCTTATTTGTAATTCTTACCCTTTATAATTTCTTTAGACGATCCTTCTTTGATAAAAGGAAAAATACTTTCCTGAAGATCATCTATTTCTCCCTGTCCTGGGGAATGATCTGCTTCGGGGGCCTTTTTATTTTTTACCTGCAAGCCCCCTGCACGGCTTCAAGATATTGGGCTGATTTTGCGGCATCTCTAAGCGCCATCCTTATCAGTTTATTTTTATTAGGCATGGGGTGTCTGAATTCTCTTGGTAATTGGAGAAAAAATAAAAAATACTTAATAGTATTTATTATATTGACCGGGATGATCTTTTTTCTCAATAAGAACATATTCATTTTCAATCCGGACAGATTAACAATAGATATGACCAACAAACAGGAAGTTCAAGGTTATGTAAGTTCATTTGATCAAAGGGTCCTTCTTGATCCCTATTTTCCAAATACCTTTTATTGCAGCCGTCCTGACTCTCCTCCCGATCTGGTGTCCCAATTCGCCGGATGGGATATATCTACCGACTGCCTGGTATCAGGTTCTTCTGTTATTTTTTTACCCGCCGAAAAATGCCTTACCTTAAATTATTCCATCACAAGACATGAACAACAGCCGCCAGTTCAAGTAAAAAGGGGTCTTGCATTTCTAAAATTAACTAATCCTCAAATTGTTGAGAATGATCCGGCAGATCCTTCCAAGGAACAAATTACACAACGATTCTGTTCCGATTCCTTCCCATCCAATACAGTGGCCCTGTATACCATAGGGTGGGTTTCAGCAGAGAAACTTAGTTGGGATAAGGAGCCTATAGTGTTAAATTGGGTCAGTGTTTCAGATAACAAGATAACCAAAAATCATTAAATATCGCGATTAATTAAGCTTGCTGCCGCTGTTGCAGCTCAGTATTGAAAAAAAATGCAGTTTTCTATCAAAAATCAAATTTTCCGGGAACGGGAATAAATTAAGTTTATCCCTCGTTTGTTCAACCTTCAAGCCTACTTTCTTATAAAGTTCTTCCCATCCTCTTTTATCAAGATAATTATAGGGCAAGCGGATACCATTATGCTTATTGCCTACATAATCCATAAAACTTAATGTAGCTTCAGCAAATACCCCCTCTTTGACATGGTCTTTTATCAAAATGTATTGTTTCGTTACCCGTAATGCCTCTTTCAAAATTATTGAAGGGTCTTCAGCATGATGCAATACATCAATGAATAATGCGAAATCAAAATGATTATCACCAAATGGAATATGCTTTCCGTCAAACTTTGTCACATTAATATAGGTTTTATTCCACAAAAAAATATCAATGCCTTCGATCTTAATAGATGGGTTATCTGCTTTTATTAAAGAATCGATCTTTCCATCGCCACAGCCTACATCCAAAACATTTGCGCCTTCCGGTAAAGCCTTCGCAATGATATCCGCCAAAATGCTCATTCTGCGGTTATAAACCAATTTTGAATGTAATTTTCCAAGCAAACTCAATTAATTTCCTTTGGATGTGTTAAATTTCTCAGTCCTGTTTATTTACAATTAATTCAAATATTAACGTGAACGTAAAAACCTGAAACCCGAGGATGATCAACAGCAATCCTAAAATAGAAAAATACCTGATATCCAAAAGCTGCAATCCGCCAAACAGGTAGCTTACTATAGTCGGGATAGTCAACATCACTCCTATAGCTGCCGTGCCAAGCCCTCCCAAAGTACCGCGGTCGTAGGTCAATACTCGCCGGATCCAAACCGTAAAGTCCGGGTCAAAATTATTGTAGACCCGTCCTAATATTCCCAATTGGAACGCTCCGCACCCCACCGTTGCCAATGTCATCCCGAATAACATCCAATGAAGACTAAAGGTCACAGGACCTATCGTTCTTGGACCCCATGAGGTCAGTAAAACCAGAAAAAATCCGATACAAAAAAGGACAGCTCCCGGTCTAAAAAGGAAAAATTCCGGCGCATTTAAGAACATGGCCTTTAGGTTGATCCACCCTGCGTGCCATGGTGAAAGCCAGCCGGAACGTTTATGGTGTGATAGGCGGCCAGGCCGATCCTTATAAAAACGGATCGGCGCCTGGGCAATGCGCATTTTCATTCGTGCCGCCTTCAAAACCATCTCTGAAGCATACTCCCATGATTGTGACTGCAAATTCAATCGTTTAAAAGCCTCCAATGTCAAAGCTCTCATCCCGCAATGGATATCTGAGTAATCCGATCTATAAATGAAATTCAATATAAAGGTCGTTACCGGTGTCCCAAAATATCGGTGCAGTGCCGGCATCGCTCCCGGTTCAATATAACCTAAAAAACGGGACCCCATCACGAATTCGGCACCGGCATGTAATGGGGCTACAAACGTTTTTAATTCACGGAAATCATAGGTCAGGTCACAATCACCCAGGATGACATATTTACCGCGGATAAAGGGGATCGCATCAATATAGGCGCGTCCGAGCCCCCGTTGGGGGGCCTTAAGTACACGGGCCCCTGCGGCTAAGGCAATATCATCTGTCCCATCACTAGAGCTATCAACGATCAGGATCTCCCCTTTGATCCCCGCTTTATTAAGACCCTCGTGGCACCATGTTACAAATTCTTTAATGGTCAGAGACTCATTTAAAGCCGGGATGACAATGCTGATCTGTGGGTCAGCTTCATCTTTATCAGGAAGCCGAAGGATCAAGTCCGGATCAACAGTGATAGGTTTTTTCATGGCTTTAAATGGCTGCTACGATAAGATCTTAACAATATTGATTATTCCCATCTTCACCTGGCTTCTATTGGCTGAGATTTCACTATCTGATGAAAAAGATCCAAGATTGTTGATATAAGAATCATAAGCTTTTATCAACATCTCACTGTTGGATAAAGTCGGCTGCCAATGTAAGACCGATTGCACATGCGAAATATTAAAGCTGAAATCATTCGTTAACATCCGGAATTGATAGGGCCCCAGCGGCGATAATCCGCACCTATGAAAAAATTTAAGCAATGGCACTAACACGTTTTGGGGAATTGCTTTGATCTTTGATCTGCTTTGGGCATGAACGATCAAGTCAGTGCACATTTCTTTGATAGTTGAGGTTCTTTCCGCTCCTATATTGAACGTGTGGGGTCCCTTTAACTTTAGGGTTAAGAACATTGCCTCAAAGAGATCTTGCGCATAAAGGCATTGATGATTACTACGTCCGTTTCCTATCATCCAGCATATACGGTTCTCCCTGATAAAATCGAACAATATTGATAACATTCCCACACGCCCCGCATCCATAATATTGGGACATCGAAAAATGCAATAGTCAAAATGATCTTTGTACGATTCCAGTAATTTTTCACAATATACCTTCGATTTGCCATAGGCATCGATCGGGGTCGGTATATCGCCCTCGGAAAAGGGGCGGAGGAATTGGTTCCCAAGATAAACTGAATTGGAAGATGTATAGATTAATTTTTTGACCTTAAACCTTTTACACAGTTCTGCGATATTCTTTGTTGATTGAACATTGTTATTATATAAACTCTTCTGGCTTTTAGTTTGAAAATCGAGCTGTGCGGCAAAATGAAAGACGTGGTCTATGGGGTGGCGCGCAAAGATCTTCTCGATCAATGGGCAGTCACAAAGATCTGCGTGGTAATATGTCCCGTTTTTACAGGTTATTGATTGCGGAAGAATATCAACACAGATGAAGTCTTGGGGATCTTTACTCAGCCGTTGGGCTAACAATCCTCCTAAATATCCCGACCCGCCTGTAATTAAACTGGCCATCTTTCCCTTATTTTTCCCTGCTTTCCTGGGCCCAACCGAACTTGTTTAATTTAGCATCTTCCAGGATAGATTTGACTGAAGAGCGGATAGCTTCTTTTGATGTGTACTGGTTCTTCCAGCCCATGCTTCTTAATTTATCGGAATTTAAACGGATGACGGGAACATCCCCTTTCCAGCCGCGGTCCCCTCCTGAATAAAGATATTTTACTTCCTTTAACCCCATAAGATCGACGACAATGCCTGCGATCTCGGTCACCGTGATGGCATCTAATGTCCCTGCGTTATGGCACGTGAAGCCTTTTATCTTTTCAATTTCTAAACGCCTCATGGCATTGATAACATCGCTGATAAATATATAGGATTTACTTTGTGTGCCGTCCCCCAGGATGTGCAATTCTAAAGGATTCTTCAATAGCCGGCGCACAAAATCATACCCAACGCCGTGCGTCTGGTGCGGCCCGACAACGTTGGCAAACCGGAAAACATTCGCATTCATGTCAAACATATGGCAATACGCGCAAATAAGCACTTCGCAAGATAATTTACTTGCCCCATAGGTTGATATCGGCAGCATGGGCGAATAGTCCTCCTTCACATCAATGAGCCCCGTGTCTCCATAAACACCGCTTCCTGAAGCATAAAGTAATCTCTTGATATTGTTGGTCCGCATCGCCTCAAGGACATTATTGGTAAGATAGGTCCCTTCCCAAAAATCAATGTCCGGCTGCGTTACCGCTTTAGAAATATCAGGATTTGATGCGAAATGATAAACCACCTGTGCGCCTGCCATCGCCTGTTGCAGTGCTGCGGTATTTTTAATATCATCTTTGATGATCTTCAAATTCGCATGGCCTTCTAATCCTTCTAAATGCCACATTTTACCTGAAGAAAAATTATCATAAATGACCACACGGGCATCTTTTAGCTCTGTGAGCAGTGTTCTTACCAAATGACTGCCTATGAAACCGGCTCCGCCGACTACAAAATAGTTCACAAAAACCTCTCCCGGTCCCATTAATTAAAGGATCACGTGTTTTGAAGTTTCTTGATTAATTTCTTGATCTTTTCCTCGGCCTCGGCGATGTTTTTGACGTCGATCATGCCTTCGATGTTCCAATTGCCCAGGTCAATGACCGGGCGGCCATAGACTAAGCCATAACAGATCTCGGAATTGGTGCCAAAGCTCCCTGGCAGGGCGATGATGATATCTGCCGAACATGAGACGATCGTATTACGCGCGTAACCAATAGAAGTTGGCAGTGAAATATCAATATAAGAATTGGCATCCCTTTTATCTTTACCGGGAAGAATGCCGATGGTCATGCCTCCGGCCAATTTAGCCCCCTTGGCCGCTGCTTCCATGGCACCGCCCAAGCCGCCGCAGACTAACACACATCCTAGTTGGGCGATCATCTTGCCTGCTGATTCCGCCAGGTCCTCGATCTTGGAACTGATGCTGCTGCCGCCGATGACGGAGATGGTGATCATTTGTTTACGCATGATTTCCCTTCTTTAAATTTGATTTTTAAAAAAACGCGCCTAGCGGGATTCGAACCTGCACCAGCAGCTCCGGAGGCTGCTGCCCTATCCATTAGGCTATAGGCGCAAATGGATTCCCGCTTTCGCGGGAATGACGAACAACTGTGAGTGTCGGGTATGACGACCATGATGGTTAACTTTTATAGACTATCTTACCACCGCAGATGGTGTATTCAACAACACCTTTGAGCTTGCGCCCGATAAAAGGTGAGTTCTTGCTCTTTGAAACAAATCCTTCACGGGTCACGGTCCATTCACGGTCTGGGTCGATGATCGCGATATCAGCATCATACCCGGTCTTGATAACACCCTTGTTGACCATCCCCACCAAACGTGCCGGTGCTGTGGACATTTTATCAACCATTTTGGGCAAGTCAATTAATCCCGGTTTTACTAATTCCGTTATCGTCAAACCCAATGATGTCTCCAGGCCGATAAGTCCGAAAGGAGCTCCGTCAAATCCCACTTCTTTATCTTCCTTTGTATGTGGGGCATGGTCCGTGACAATGCAGTCAATAGTGCCATCAGCAATGGCTTCTTTGACCGCGTCCACGTCTTCCTGAGAGCGCAGCGGCGGGCTGACCTTGGTCGATGTATCAAAACCACAGCAGGCTTCATCTGTTAATGTAAAGTGATGCGGACAAGCTTCAGCTGTCACCTTGATCCCTTGGGATTTAGCAAAACGGATGAGCTCACAGGAACGCTTAAGCGACATATGCGCCAAATGTACCCGGGCATTTAAATATAGGGCTATTTCAATATCGCGCGCCACGGTCACTGTCTCTGCAATGCCGGGGTCCCCTTTTAATCCTATTCTTGTCGAAACCACTCCTTCGTTCATCACGCCTCCGGCGGTAAGCAATGGATCTTGGCAATGCTCAATGATCAAGACATCCAGCATCTTGGCATATTCCATGGCCAGCCTGAAAAGACGGCTGTTAATGACAGACTTACCATCGTCAGAAAAAGCCAGGCAGCCTGCAGCTTTGAGTTCCGCCATATCCGTCAATTCTGCGTCGGCCTGTCCCTTGGTGATGGCGCCGATGGGAAAGACATGGCACAGGCCCACCCGATTGGCTTCACGGATGATAAATTCCACGACCATGGCATTGTCAATGACCGGATTGGTGTTAGGCATGCACATGATAGAGGTAAAGCCGCCCTTGACCGCCGCGCGTGAACCGGTTTCAATGGTTTCCTTGTCTTCACGCCCTGGCTGACGCAGATGGGTATGGATATCGATCAAACCCGGTAAGACTTTTTTGCCGGCGGCATCAATGATCTCATGATTTGCTGACGCTATGTTAGCGGCGATCTGGGAGATCTTTCCCTCCACGCATAAAATATCCTGCGGCTTGTCCCAAATCTTGTCCGCGTTAACGATAATGGCGTTTTTTATCAATAGTCCCATAAATCCCCTTTATCAATGTCATTCCCGCGAAAGCGGGAATCCAGTACAAAATTTATTCTTAATTGGATCCCCGATTAAAACATTCGGGGATGACAATATATTCATAACTATGTCTTTGTTCCTAATACCAAATACAATACCGCCATGCGCACGGCGACACCGTTGGTCACCTGGTCCAAGATCACGGATTGTTTGCCGTCGGCAACATCAGCGGACACTTCCAGTCCGCGATTGGTCGGTCCCGGATGCATGACGATCAAATGGTCATTGCCTTCGCTTAACTTAGCCTGATTAATTCCAAATAACCGCGAGTATTCCCGCATAGAAGGCAGAAATTTATCCTGCTGACGTTCTTTTTGAAGACGCAAGGCGATCACCGCGTCCGACTGCTTTAAGACTTTTTTAAGATCATAACAAACGTCCACCCCTAAAGCTTCAATGCCCCGCGGCATCAAGGTCGCGGGCCCGCAGACAGTGACCTTGGCCCCGAGTTTGGTCAATCCCCAAATATTTGATCGCGCGACCCTTGAATGCAAGATGTCCCCGATAATACCTATCTTCAAGCCCTCGATGCGGCCGAATTTTTCCTGCAATGTAAACATGTCCAACAAGGCCTGGGTGGGGTGCTCGCGGCAGCCGTCCCCGGCATTGACGACGGAACACTTAAGCCCTTCGGCCAACAAAAGCACTGATCCCGACGATGAATGACGGACCACCATGGCATCCACATTCATGGCTTCAATGTTGCGCGCAGTGTCCAGCAAGGTTTCTCCTTTGCTGGTCGATGAAACATTGACAGCAATATTAAGGGTATCCGCCGAAAGCCGTTTGGCAGCCAGTTCAAATGAAATCCGGGTGCGGGTGGACGCTTCGAAAAACAAGGTGACCACGGTCTTACCCCGCAAGGCAGGCACCTTTTTGATGTCGCGGCTTGAGACCTCTTTAAATGATTTGGCGGTTTCCAGGATAAGTTCAATGTCCTGACGGCTTAAATTTTCCAGGCCTAAAAGGTGTTTATACTTCCACGTCATACCTTCAACCCTCCCCCTGCACGACGACTTCATCCGTTTTGCCGTCTGACTCGCCCAAGATCACCTGCACATCCTGGTCTTTGGATGTAGGGATATTCTTGCCCACAAAATCCGCGCGGATGGGCAGTTCACGATGGCCGCGGTCAACCAATACAGCCAACTGAATGCTCGCCGGCCGGCCGAAATCAACCAGCGCGTTTAGCCCTGCGCGGATGGTGCGTCCGGTAAAGAACACATCATCCACCAAAATGATCTTCATATCTGTAATATCAAAATCGATCGCTGTTTCCCTGACCAAAGGTTTGGTATTGGCCAAGGCCAGGTCATCCCGGTAGAGGGTGATGTCCAATATCCCCGTCGGCAGATCAACCCCTTCAATGTCCTTGATCGCTTGTTTCAGGCGCTGGGCCAAGATAACGCCGCGGGTGCGTATCCCAACAAGCGCTAAATGGTCAACGCCCTTGTTTTTCTCAAGGATCTCATGGGCCATCCGCAATACGGCCCTGCGGATAGCTTCCTGGTCCATGATCTTAACTCCAGACATACTCATCTCCCGGATAAAAAGAAAACCCGCCAACCCCGCTTGTACGCGGGAAAGACGGGAATTATACTGTTGTCATTCCCGCGAAAGCGGGAATCCAATAAAATCTTTAATGTTTTCATTTATGTTTCCTTTCCAGCCTCACAGAACCGGATTAAAGGTGCTCCTTAAAGCTTTTCAACTATACCACCCATTCCAAGACGTGTCAAGACCCCTCATTAGCCCTTAAAGAATATTAAAATAAATAAGGATTTGATAGAATCTTTTCCATAGTTTATACTTTAAGTGGTACTATAGTCTTTATCTATATTCTATTATGCAGTGGAAACGTATAATATAAATGAAAAAATTTCTCTCTATATTCATTCTCTCCCTGGGTTTTGCCTTCCTCTTAATATTTTTAGTGACTTACGCTGATCAGAACATGAGCAACTATTTCCCAACCAATGGTTCATATACCCATGTCCATTTGATCAATTCCATAAGTACTCAAAATGTAAGTAATTGCTTTTGTGCCCAAACTCCCTCCGACCATTCCGGCAGTTTATACAGAGACCCCGCGAAGCCGGGATATAATATTAATACGGGTAATTGTGACACCGGCGCATCAACATCATCCACTCCCGTTTCTCTAGGAGGCACTCTTGCCACCTATACCAATGCCGGTACCTTATTTACTGACCCTTGTAATGGCTATCTGGAAGTTTGCAGGAATGACGGTACTGCGGCCACCTATCCTGGATCTTGTTTTGATCGCTACGGCAATTCTAATTCGTGCCCAACTAATTATATACGTAAGAACCCCCATAGTGTAATTTTTAGTGCCGGTCATCCTGCCATATCGACATGGACCTGCTGTTTTACTGGCCAAAAATCTGTTTGTCAAAACGGCCCTATTACTTCCACCCAATCAGGATGTTTCGCTATTTATTCGAATGATCAAACAAACGGCCCCGATGCTTGCACCAATGTTGACCCGAACGCTTATGACCTTGGATGTCAGGTCATTACAGACCAATCAACATCTCAAATTACTCTCAAAAGGAACTGTTGCTTTAATTCCAGTACCGGTTCGCTGACGAAAATCTCTTGCACAATTCCTGCCAGTGGTTCCGGCAGCGGCTCAGGAAGCGGAGCTTCAAGCGCGTCGGGAAGCAGTTCGGGCAGCGGGTCTGGCGGTGCTGTGGGAAGTGGTTCTGGAAGCGGATCTGGTGGTGCTGTGGGAAGTGGTTCTGGAAGCGGGTCTTCAGGCGCGTCAGGAAGCAATTCTGCCAGTGGATCAAGCAGTGGTTCGGGCAGCGGTAGTGGTTCAGGCAGTAATTCAGGCAGTGGTTCGGGAAGTAATTCTGGCAGTGGTTCAGGCAGCGGCTCGAACAGTGGTTCGGGCAGCGGTTCAGGTGTTGGTTCAGGCAATAGCAGCTCTTCTGGGAGCGACTTTTAATAGATGAAAAAATTTATAACCATATTTTTTCTTTCATTTATTTTTGCATTCCTGGCGATCTTTATTATCACCTACGCCTACGAATCCCATCTCCCTAATTATTATAATTCTCCGACCGGCACATACACTAAAGCCCATCTTATCAATCTAAATGGTCTGAGTACGAGTAGTTTCTGTCAGAAACAATCTGGTGGAAAGCATATCAATGCCGGGACCATTTTTGCTGACCCAACAACCGGTTACCTGGAGATTTGTAAAAGTGATGGTTCAGTCGCTTCCTACCCAGGCTCTTGTTTCAATCGTTTTGGAACCGATCCCACTGCAGCTGGTGCAATTCCTTGTCCCCAAAAATACAAAATGGTCCATTCAAACAAAGGTTCCGGTGGTTCCAAATTTTCTTCATCTGCAATAAAAAGTGTATTTTCTTGGTCTTGCTGTTTTACCGGTGAAATTCCGGCTAGTGCTCCGGCAACCCAATCAGGTTGTTTTTCAACGTATTCAAATGATCTTTTTCCTACAAAATGTGTCGACGTAGACTCGAATGCTTATGACGTTGGTTGTCAGTCGATAGTTGATAATTCAACAACTACCCCAACATTTACTTCAAAAAGAAATTGTTGCTATAATTCCAGTACATACTCATTGACATATGTAAGTACTTGCACTGGAGTAGGCTCCGGTAGCGGGTCTGGTTCTGGATCTGGTAGTGGTTCTGGAAGCGGATCTAGCGGTTCCGGGTCTGGATCTGGAAGCGGATCAGGTTCGGGGACAGGTTCTTCTGGCACTGGTTCTTCGGGCACCGGTTCTTCGGGCACTGGTTCGGGCGGGACTCCTCCTTTATCTGGCAGTGGTTCGGGTTCTGGTACAGGTTCTTCTGGTACTGGTTCTTCTGGCAGTTCTGGTACAGGCTCCTCTGGTACTGGTTCTTCTGGCAGTTCTGGCACAGGCTCATCTGGCACCGGTTCTTCAGGCAGTTCTGGTACAGGTTCCTCTGGTACAGGTTCCTCTGGTACTGGTTCTTCTGGCACCGGTTCTTCGGGCACCGGTTCTTCGGGCACTGGTTCGGGCGGGACTCCTCCTTTAT
>CAZASA010000007.1:0-24782 GCA_964487685.1 uncultured Planctomycetales bacterium | reverse complement strand
GGTTCTTCGGGCACCGGTTCTTCGGGCACTGGTTCGGGCGGGACTCCTCCTTTATCTGGCAGTGGTTCGGGTTCTGGCACAGGCTCTTCTGGCACTGGTTCTTCTGGCACTGGTTCTTCGGGGACAGGATCTTCGGGTACTGGCTCTTCTGGCAGTTCTGGTACAGGTTCCTCCGGTACCGGTTCTTCGGGGACGGGATCTTCGGGAACAGGTTCTTCTGGCAGTTCTGGTACTGGTTCTTCTGGTACTGGATCATCGGGAACAGGTTCTTCTGGTACTGGATCCTCCGGTACTGGATCTTCTGGAACTGGCTCTTCTGGTAGTTCTGGTACTGGTTCTTCTGGTACTGGCTCTTCTGGTACTGGCAGTTCTGGTACAGGTTCTTCGGGGACGGGTTCTTCTGGCACAGGTTCTTCTGGTAGTTCTGGTACAGGTTCCTCCGGTACCGGTTCTTCGGGGACGGGATCTTCTGGTACAGGTTCCTCTGGTACTGGTTCTTCAGGGACAAGCTCTTCTGGCACAGGCTCTTCTGGTACGGGTTCTTCTGGTAGTTCTGGTACAGGTTCCTCCGGTACCGGTTCTTCGGGTACTGGCTCTTCTGGTACTGGTTCTTCGGGGACAGGATCTTCGGGTACTGGCTCTTCTGGCAGTTCTGGTACAGGTTCCTCTGGTACAGGTTCCTCTGGTACTGGTTCTTCGGGGACTGGCTCTTCTGGTACTGGCTCTTCTGGTACAGGTTCTTCTGGCACAGGCTCTTCTGGCACTGGGTCTTCTGGCAGTTCTGGTACAGGTTCTTCGGGGACGGGTTCTTCTGGCACAGGTTCTTCTGGTAGTTCTGGTACAGGTTCCTCCGGTACCGGTTCTTCGGGGACGGGATCTTCGGGAACAGGTTCTTCAGGCAGTTCTGGTACAGGTTCCTCCGGTACCGGTTCTTCGGGGACGGGATCTTCTGGTACTGGTTCTTCGGGCACAGGTTCTTCAGGTACCGGATCTTCGGGAACTGGTTCCTCTGGTACCGGATCTTCAGGGACAGCATCAGGGTCTGGATCAGGTACAGGCGGCGGTTGTATTGAAGCCAATGAACCGGGAAATTGTATCCAATGCGGTCCTGGTTCTAGTACTACACAAGGCTGTACACAAAATGGCACATCGGTAACATGTCCCACTGCTCCGGATTGCTATGCATGGACATGTGATTCTTGCAATTGTATAACAAAGAGTCCTTCAGGAAACATTTCTTGCTCTAATATCTCTGCTTCTCCTTGTTGTGATTTAAATAATGGTAATACTACATGCAATCATTATGTCTATGATCCTGACCCCTCACATCCGCAATGCTATTGTGTGGCTGATGAGCCGCTTTGTGACAGTGGAGGTGGAAACGAAACGAGCTGCTGCCAAGATGGCAAGAATACCGCGAAATGTTATGATCCCTCAGCCAATGCTTGTTGTGGTGGGAGTGTAACCCCTGACCAAAGTGATATAGGGAATTGCGGAGGATGCGGGGATCCAACTGGTAACCCGACTCATATATGCACAGCTCCAGATAACTGCTCTCAACCTTCTTGTAGCGGCGGTCAATGCGGAACTTCTACTGAATGTACAATAAAATATGGAGCAAGTGGTCAATGTTGTGATGGCGCTTGTTTTGATTCTTCTAACAGCACTTGTTGCGGCGGAAAAATTTGCGTAGCCGTGGATCCTTGCAGTCCCGCTTGTAGTACCAATGGTGGTTGCCAAACTACTTCTAGTTGTGACAGCACCCAATGCCAAACTTGTAGCAGCGGAAGCAGCGGAAGCAGCTGTTCAGGGTGTACAGATGGTTTATCTTGTATCGATGCAGGAACTACTTCTGCCTATTGTGGTTCAGGCAGTGGGTCTGGGTCTGGCTCTGGTTCTGGAAGTGGTTCAGGCTCGGGTTCAGGCAGTGGCTCCGGCTCTTCTGGTTCTGGTAGCAGTAGCAGCTCCTCGGGCAGTGACTTCTAGTGGTGAAAAAAATAATCATCATAGGTGCCGGCATCACCGGGTTGTCCCTTGCCAAAGAACTCTCCGATAAAAATCAAATTCCCGTCATCTTAATAGAAAAAGAAAATTACATCGGAGGGCTGGCCGCTTCCCTTACTAAAGAAGGTTTTAGTTTTGATCTTGGATCACACCGTATCCACCCTGACTATCCGTCTAAGATTTTTACCTATTTAACAAAAACTCTCGGCGTCGAATTACTCAAACGGCCCCGCAACGGTGCCTTGCATATCCAGGGAAAATTCATCCGCTACCCTGCCAATATTTTTAATTTCTTAAAAGTGATGTCTTTTAAAAAATCTTCCCACTTGTTCGTAAATTATGTCCTCAATCTGTTTAAGATATATCCTAAAGAAGTCAAGACTTATGAAGAAGCCATGCTCAAAACCGTAGGCCCTGTGATTTATTCAAGCCTCTATAGGGATTTTGCCAAAAAACTCTGGGGCATAGACCCTTCGCTCATCACTGTCGAGGGCATGAAACGCAGGAATGTGACCATCAATTTCAAAACCCTTAAAAAATCACTGTCCGGACAGAATTCCTATTTTTTCTACCCTAAAACCGGCATCGGAGAAATCGCCCAAAAATTAGAACAAGCTGTCCTTAAAAACAAGGTGACGATCATTAAAAGCACCGCGGTGGAAAAAATATTTTTAAATGATAAACAGGAAATCTCCAAACTACTTCTCAAAGGAACTGACAATAAAATAAATGAAATTGAGGCATCCATGATCGTCTCAACAGTCCCTATTGATTCGCTTTACCGTATGGTCTTTGACAAATCATCTCCTGAAGAAATGAGTTGGAGAAGCTTGCTCTTGGTCTATCTACACCTTAAAGAACCGCTTGAACGCAGCAATGATACGTTTTATTTCCCTGAGTTAACAACGCCCATCGGCAGGGTTTCCAATATCAATAAATTCTCTCCTTTTCTAAACGCTTCTATCCAAGGCGTATTTCTTACCATTGAGATCCCAAGCAACCCAGGTGAAGAATTGTGGGAAATGGATGAAAGTAAATTATCGGATTTATGCGCGCGGGAACTTGTCAAGACCGGTATTTACAGATCAATGCCCACTATTCTCAAACATTTTTCCATCAAATTGAAAAAAGCTTACCCGCTTTATAGCGTCGGATGGGAAGAAAAATTCAACCGGATCTACGGCCAACTTAAAAGTATCAAAGGCTTATACACCTTAGGGCGCCGCGGGCTATTCCTTCACTCCAACATAGACCACGCCATCTTGCAGGGCATCGAATTATCAAGTATCATTAGCAATGACCAAGGGTCAAAATTAGACAATAAAATCAGCGAATTCAGGAAATTCACCGCTCGGGATTAATGGCTGTCGAATTCAAAATCCAGGACTTTTTTTATCCACGCGAAATCTTAGGCCTAAAACTGTGCCTGGATAAAAGCCAATGGTTTACAAAAGAAGACCTGGAACGCTTTCAAATACAGCGCCTGAAAATAATCCTTAATCACGCCTACAACAATGTCCCTTATTATCGAAAATTATTTGACGGCCTGAAACTTAAAGTCCAGGGCATCAAAAGCATTCAAGATTTAACTAAAATCCCTCCTCTGAGTAAGAAAATACTCAAAGAAAATTTCGCCTCTCTTACCGCCCAAAATGCCAATCAATTTAGTCCTCGCTTATGCCGGACGTCCGGAACATCCGGTGAGGCCGCAGAATTCTATCATGATAGGCTGTCCAACAGCCTTGAGTTCTGTTACTACTGGCGCTATTGGTCCTGGGCAGGATATAGGCTTGGGAATCCATTTGCCGAATTTACCTTGAATCATTTTTTATATAAAAAGACCAATGATGTGATGGATTACTCCCCTTTGACTCGACGTCTGATGTTAAATCCTGCCCAACTCTCCTATGAAAAGATTGATCTCTTCATTGCCGCATTAAAAAAATATCAGCCCCAATTCCTTAAAGGCTCTCCTTCAAGCATCTATATTTTTTCCCATCTGCTTGCTCATAAAGATATCCTGCCTGTTAAATTCAAAGCGATCTTTACGACCGGGGAAATTCTCTTAACGCACCAACGAAAGAAGATCGAAGACACCTTTAATTGCAAGATCCTGGACTCTTACGGCCAGATGGAAAGGGTCGCGGCTATTTGCCAATGCCCTATGGGACAATACCATATCAATTCAGATTATGGGCTCCTGGAGTTAACTGATGGGCATGCGCTTGGCACTTCCTTATATAGCTTTGCCATGCCCTTGATCCGCTATGAGCTGGGCGACACCTTCAAGATCTCCGATGATAAAGCTATTTGCAGCTGCGGCCGTGGGCTTCCTTTATGTGATGCCCTTATCGGCCGCACCCAAGATATCATCACTACACCCGATGGCCGTTTTCTCTCCAATATCTTTATTCTCTTTGATGTCCTGGAAGGTGTATTATGGAGCCAATTGATCCAGGAAGAGAACAACAGATTCAAGGTTAAATTGGTCAAAGACAAAAACTTTTCAAACGACAGCTTTAAAATATTTATGAGGCAATTACACGATTTGCTTGGCAAAGAATGTATTATTGAGATTGAATACCTGCCTGAAAATAATTTGCCGTCACTGTTATCCCAAAAATATAAACCAGTCATTTCAAATATCGGGTGGCCGGAAAAAGGCCTTGCAAAGGCGTCAAATTGAAAAAACCAAGCTTACTATCCACACTCATTGCCCGTCATCATCGTCAAGAGATCTTTAGCCAAAAAGAATATTGGAACTTTCGTGCTGAGGGATCGCAAGGCAGATCTGTATCCATGTGTCTCTTTAATCCTCATCTTAATTGTCTTTATGAGTCTCACCAGCTAAAAGCCATCCGGGAATTTATCCCGGATTTACAAGGTAAAAAAGTACTTGATGCTGGTTGCGGCACGGGCCGTATTTCCCGGTTCCTTGCCTCTCAAGGTGCTGAAGTTGTAGGTATTGATTTTGCGGATAAGGTCATCGCCATTGCCCGTCAAGAAACTCCCGTCGGAAACCCGGTTTATCTTACACGGTCTCTTTTTGACCTGGATGAAACAGGATCTTACGATATTGCTTTTTCAGTAGGGGTCTTGGTTAGCGCATGCCGTAACAGGGATGAATTACTGCGGGTTTTGAACAAAATAGGCAAAGCATTGAAGCCTGCAGGGAAACTGGTCCTTATTGAATCGATCCACCAAGGGTTCTTTCATAGTGCTTTGGACATGGACAAAATTGAATTCCTTGATACCCTCAAAGAAGCAGGTTTTGAGATCAATGAAGATCTGCCCATGTTTTTCTTACCCATGCGTTTGATACTTGCCTATATCCCCTGGCCTAAATGGGCCACGGTCATCGGTTATAAACTGGGAATTTGGGCTGCCAGGACTTGGCATTTTCCAGGATTGGCTGATGAGACATTCATTGTAACAACTGTTACAAACAAAAAGAACTGACCTTATAACAGGACCCTGCCCTTATTGTACAGGTACAGGCAATCGCATTTACTGCAAACGGCTAATACTTTTTTCCGCCTGTATTGACGGAATTTCTTATACGCCTCCCCGTTCCAAATGTCATTGACCGACTTTGTCTTAAGACTGCCGAATGTCAGGTCTGGATACGGGGTACAGGGCGTGACCTCTCCCGTCGATAACACATCCATGCGTACCCACTGTTTGTAGCAGAAATTATTATATGGATTTTTGTAGCCTTCATGGATGTAGCGCTCCAGATCTTGGGGTTTTTTCAGATAACTTGAAACACCGATAGGCCAACGGGCCCTTTTGACCCTGTTGTATTGTTCTATGAATTCTTTGATGTCCACTGGATATGACGGGGTCACGTAGCCTTTATGGCTCCAGGCCTTGACCCCAAAATCTTTCAATAATTGCTCTTCATAAGCTGTCCCTTGTTCCTTGCTTAAATTCCATCGTAGATTGATCAATACCCAATCAACCCCAAGGTCCACCGCTTCTTTACAGGTGTCATAAAGCACTCCCGCATTCTCTGGCATTAAAGTAAACTGAATACCCACATAATGTCGGGTACGCAAAGATTTTAATTTCCTGATGTTGCTGACCACTTTATCATAGACCCCCTCGCCCCTGAGCTTATCATTAACCAGCTTTGTTCCATCCAAGGACACATAAAAAACAAGATACGGATTATCCTCTATATCCTCCAAATGCTTATCAATGTGATTGCCGTTGGTATTGATATAAGCACAGGTGCGGTATTTTTTTAATAAGGCAGCCAGGTCCCTAAAATGTGAATACAACAGAGGCTCACCTCCGGAAAGGATAAAGGTCGGTTGATACCTGCCTATTTCAAGGAAGATCTTTTGCACGATTGACCAATCAAGTTCCTGCGGCACCGGCCTTTTGTCTGCTGAGGTATAGACGCCAGTTTCACCCCACAGAAAACACATTGGGCAGCGCAAATCACAGGCTTGATTAAGATATAGCTTACAAACTAACGGCGGCGGGAGGCGGTCATCATTCTTTGGGTCATTGATTAACCAGGCATACCTGAATTGAGACCTGATCTTGTAGCTGATCTGATGGCTTAAATATTCCGGATATTTGACTAGACCTTTAAGATACACAGCTTTCCCTCTAGACGGTATTATACCATTTCTTAAAAGACGTCCGGCTATGCCATTCTGCTGAAAAATTGGCTATAGCATAGGCGGCATTATGGTCCTCAGCGACCGGCATGCCTTTTAAAAGAAATATTTTCCTTGATGCGCAATACGCTTCGATCAGGGTTGCAAATCCCGGCTTTGTAATGATCGCGGCGCAATCCCGCAGAAGGCCTATCAAGGAATCCAGTTTCCCATAAACTTTAATCCGGCAATTAGGCCCAAAATAATCCCTCATCTTTTTTTCTAAAGTTTCATTTGTCCCGCAAACAATATGCACCTTCAACGCAGGGAAATATTTTAATAATTCTTTGGTCAAAATGATTGCTTTTTCTGTATTGACCTGCCCCCAATATCCGGCAACAATCAGTAAATCATCCTTACTTCCTTTTATTGCAGCGATATCATAGAATTCCTTACGGCAAGGCAAAGGCAGTTGTTGGAATATGATCTGGGAAGGGATCCTAAGCCTTAACCGGTTTTTAGGCATTATGGAAAAAAACCCGTTCATCGAATCCCAGAATATGTATTGCCATCCGAGGTTCGTACCAAATTCCGCAAGAACTCCCCAAAGTGCAATATCCAACTTGGCCCTTTCTTTAAGAATAGACAGCCAAAATGCCGGTCTGTGGCTTACACAAATGACCGTTTTTACCCCCAGGTCACGCAGTTTTTGTTCAAGCAGGGAAAGATCCGTCTTGTGAAACCATTTTTCCCGGATATATTTTCGCTGATAGAAAAAAGGGACCGTATAGATCAAGTAAAGCAGGAATTTCGCGTTCTGTGAGATCCATTTATAACGATTTAAGTCTTCTTCAACTGCTTGATCAGGCAGCAGGTCCTCGATGGCCAGATGATGGCAAATAACACCTTCGCCAAACTGCTGTTTGATACCCTCACCGATACTGTAGTTGCCCCTGCCGACAAAAGAACTAACGATCAAAACCGGGGCCCTTAAGGCGGATAAATCCGGCTGGATATTTTGGAACTTTGGATGCATATTTTATTATATCAGCCTTTTTATATAGAAAAAAAATATAAATTAAGCTACATTAATGAAATGTCTATCCTAAGGAATCCTTTTATACGGACCTTCCTGAAATTTGCGGCAGCCAATGCACTTGCGCCGGAACTTTTCGACCCAACCCTTGAGATCGACCGTTGTAAAGAACTGTTTAAGACCTATGTGAAACATTTCGAGGTCGAACATCATAGTTACTGCAACCGCACCTGCTGGTTTTGCCCTAACAGTTCTGTTGACCGGATCAGCCAGAACATCCGGATGGATAATAAACTCCTGTTAAAAATATTGAATGAATTGGCAGCAATCGATTATGACCAATCCTTCATTTGGAGCGGATATGGCGAGCCTTTGGCGGATGAAAGCATTATTGATGATATCCGCTTGGCCAAAAAAATGCTTCCCTCTTCCTACCAAAGGCTTTATACCAACGGGGATTATTTAACAAACGAAATGATTCATGCCCTGGAAAATGCGGGCTTGGACCAACTGCGCGTGAGCTTGTATCCAATATCCGATCATAGATCAGAAAAGCCCAAACTTTTAAAAAGCCTGGTGGACCGGACAGGTTTAGAGCTTGCGGATCGATCAAGCCGATACGACGGCTTACAATTGACAGGCAGCCGGGTATTGATCATCGTTCAAGTCAAGGATTTCAAACCAAAACAGATGTATTCAAGGGGAGGGTATCTCTCCAAAGAAAGCGGGTATGATGATTATCAAAGGACCCTGCCCTGCTTCTCCCCTGTCATGCACCTGTCGGTCTCCCATAACGGTAAATGCATGCTCTGCTGCCAGGTAAGGCCTGATGTCAAAGAACATCGATCGGCGATCATAGGCGACCTTAATGTTGAGGATTATTCCATCTATCATTATTACAGGGACCTGTCATCGTCGAGAAAGGCCCTTCTAAGCCCGGGGGCTAAAACAGGGGTCTGTAAAACCTGCAGTGTCAATCCCTTTGGCGGAGGACCTTATAAATGGGGACGGACGGATGCGGTATCAAAGATGTTCCAGAGTCTTCCCGGATGCAAAACTATGATGAAAGCCCTCTGGTTATACCCGCGGTTGGACAGGGAAAGATATAAAAGATCCGGGGACCCGTAGAGACGCCATTTATGGCGTCTCTACGATGGATGCCCCCTGTTATGCCATGGCCCTGGATACTAAAGGATTTTTCTTTGCGCCATTCTTAGTCTTGGTCAATCTATCGCAAATCTTTAATTCACACTTAACATTTGCAGGGAAAGCTTTGTTCAATTTATCCTGGATCTTGTCCCTGATATGCGCGGTAAATGCCTTTCCCGGCAAAAGCTCAAGAATAACATGGTCCGATGACTCTTGGACCATGCAAAAATCACATATGCTCTGCGGGTGCTCCAAGAGTATGCTGTAGCCAAGATCCAAAAGAAATCCTGAGGACAAGATCTCTCCATTTTTCAAGACAAAATGGTTGTTCTTGCGCCCCTCCAATTTTTCCAGGACCTTAAGGTTCCTGCCGCATGGACAGTCTTTGGTCCGTATAGATGCCATGTCGTTCTGCCGATAACGGATAAAAGGCATTGTGAAATTTAACAATTGAGTGCCCACCACCTCTCCTGCTTCACCATCAGGAAGTGAATTTCCTTCGCTGTCTAAGATCTCTATATAATTAATGTCTTCAAGAAGATGATAATTCAGGGATTTGCATTGGGCCGCGATACGGTTTAACTCTTCCGAGGCATATTCATCATAGACAGGGGCGCCAAAGAATTCCGCTAGTTTTTTCCTATCACCTGCGCTGGACATTTCCGAATTAACAAAGATCGCCTTTAATGATAATGGGGGCTTGATGTCCCTCTGCAGCATATAGGCCCTCATCTCATTCAATACTGAAGGGTAGCAGGATAAAAAATCCGGGGCCAGCTTTTTAAAGGTGCCAACAAGCTGGTCCACGCCATCCAAGGTCCAGGCGTCATGGAGCCAATGGGTGCCTAAGAGACCCTCCATCGGGTGCTTTGAAAAATTAACGTTCATCTGCCTGGACCACGGGCGCCATGACATCCCCCATGAATAAGTCCGAAGACCCGTCAGCATGTTACGGGCCAAAACTGGCAGATCATAAACAACATTAACAATCTTCCCCGATGAGCCGGAAGTGAAGGTAATGATACATTTATTAAGGTCGATACTCCTGGAGATGTTAGAGTCAGGAAAATTCTCTATCATTTCCTCTTTGGTGACCAACGGTAAATTCTTGAAATCTTTTAAGGTATTTATATCTTCCGGCTTAATACGACAACTGTCATATTTTCTCTTATAGAACGGCACTTGATCATACGCGTGGCGGACAATCTTCTTAAGCCGTTTTAATTGAAAGCCTTCGATCTCCTCCCTTGATCTAGAAGGAAAGGAAAAAACCGGGATGACAAAAAACGGCATTTGAAAAAGACAGTTCACTACTTCTTCGGCCTTTAAAGGTCGCATGACCTTAACCTCTCGTTACTGCCCATCAGCCCTTATCAATACTTCCTGATATCGGTCGGACTTTTTATAAAAATCCCTGATCCTGTGATCGCCAAGGTTCTTGATCATGGATTCTACAATAACTTTTGGTTTGAATTTCTCGATCAAGGCATACACATCATAGTTTTCCGGCTTCCATTGATGGGCGCTGTTGATATGCTTTATGCCTTCCTTGCTCCAATAAAAATCCAGGTCTTTTCTGTAAAGATTGGCGTGACGGCTGGGGTCATAAACATAATCAGCCGGCCTGGTGATCGATTGGACATATTCTATCTCCTTTAGGTCCTGAAAGATCGGGGATTTTTTAATGTCCACTGAATATGACTCAAGGGGACAAAACAAATTAATGCCGACAATGATCCCTATAATCGCGGACCCGTTCTTGAAAAATAACACAGCCGCTTGATCGAGCCCATAACCGGCCATCATCGCTATGAAAGGTATGAGCAAAATCAGATATTGTTTTATATAAATTTGAAGCATAAAAAAGATGATCAAAAACAGGAATGAAATTATCGCGATCTTTTCCTTTTGATCGGTATCCAAAAAAAGAAGGCTTAAAAGCCACGAAACCCAGATCAAAGGATTGCCTTTAAAAAGTGATATTAATAGCAGCATCACTTTCTCGCAGTCAACACTCCAATTTTTCAGGTAAACGGTGTTAAAAACCCAGTTATAGAACAAATAGGCATGAAGCTGGCCATTGATAAAAAGAAGGATGTAAAAAGGCGCCAAGACAGCTATCAAAACCGCTAAATAAATGGACATGTCCCTTGCCCTTAGACGATCGAAATACCAGCTATGCAATAATACTACCCCTATAACAAAGACAAGGAAAATGGCCTTT
The DNA here is from genome assembly GCA_964487685.1 of uncultured Planctomycetales bacterium. Lineage (GTDB taxonomy): Bacteria > Omnitrophota > Gorgyraeia > Zapsychrales > Fredricksoniimonadaceae > JABDGZ01. The sequence continues at coordinate 13,759 of CAZASA010000007.1, read as the reverse complement.
TGCAGGAACAAAAAAGATAATCCTAAAGATACTGCGCTTAGGATCAAATATTTCAGGGTGTTCCTTTTAAAATAGTTGAGTAATAAAGACACTGAGATCAGGCCGAACAAAGCCTCAGGGACATCCGGCCTGATCTCGATGACTTTGTAAATGAATACCCTGACCGTTGCAAGTAATACCAGGCTTATGACGGCAGGCCTTTTACCGAACACATTCCTTGAAATATCATACGTCACTGCAAAGACCAGCAATAACATCCCTAAGCTCAAGGCCCTTGCCGCAAAGACCACCCCCGTATTCCCATTGAATAGCTTTATGATCGGGATAAGCAGATAATAATAGAATGGATGGTGGTGTTCAAAAAAATCGACATATATCCTCTCCCCTGAAAAAATTTTCCAGGCTACATGGATGGATTCTACTTCATCGTGATTAAGGGATACGCTGAATGAAAGGAAAGCTATGACGATCAATAAACCAAAGAATAATAACCAAAGACCTCGGGACATTGCAGGGCCCTTAATTTAATAACCTGGTCAAATGTTCCCATGTCAAAGGGACACATATAAAAAATGAAAACACGCAGATAATATATATCAAGACCTCTGATTTATACGCCTTATATAAACTGATGACCTTATCGATCGCGATAAAAAACAGGATAATGATCAAAAATTCAATATATGACAAATAGCGTCTTTCGGGCATGCCGTACAGATAGATCGAAAGGAAAAAAACGGACAAGACGGTAAAAAAGAAAAAGATGGTCCTGTCACAACATTTGCGAAGGGCTGAAAAGCAAAGGACCCATGGGCACAAAAACATGATATAAAGTCCCCATTGGACGATCGGCATTATCCTGTAAAAATTTGGCGGCTGTTTGCTTAAGGAAGGTGCCAAGATACCCCAAAAAAGCTTCTTAAACCAAATGATTTTCTTGAAAAGGACGCTAGGGTCTTTGATGATGGCTTGCATGCCTCGTTGATAATAATATCCTTGATGGAACCATGGATCGCTGGTATCAACCGGTTTCCAATTCGTCTCATCAAGAGCACCAGGGGAATATAGCCACCATGTTCCGAATTGGCCGTAGGTAGTGACCTTACCGACCTGTCCCCAGCCTTGATAAAAATTGGCCCCGCCTGAAGGCCCCAAAGAAAGCACCCTTCCACTGGAAATATGATAATTTTCAATGACTGTGACCAAGGGTATCAGGATCAAACCGATCGATAATACACAGGCCAGTAAAAGGCTGTCTTTTTTAGTCGAGCGCAAGAATAAATACACGACAAAGACCGGGCTTAAGATCACAAAAATAGGTTTGGAGGCAATGGCGATCCCTAACAATAAACCTGCTCCCAATACTGCCCATAATTTTAATTCACCAAAGGCAATAAACCAGACAACAATGACGAGCAATGGCGTTGCCAGATTGTCCGGTAATACCAGGGCGTTTAGATAAAGCTGGGTATATGAAAAGCAATAAAATAACAAGGCCCCCCAAGCCAATATTTTACGTTCTGTCATTCGATGAACGATCACATAGACAAAATAGGAAGAAAGGCCATGTAAAAGGACATTTAAGACGACAACTACCGGTATTGAGCAGGAAAGTAAGCTGAAACTATTCATTAAATGCAGGAGATAGGCGCATAAATAGATAAAAAAAGGCGGGCACACCCCATACTGGGTAAAAGAAAATTTATTCCCCCACGCCCTGTCAAAAGCCCCATGCCAATAAGAAGCCATGTCATTTTGAACTGAGGACAGGTAGGCAACGCAATGGAATATGTAAAAGATCTTAAATAAAACCACGGCTGCAATGACCAAAAGCACTGCTCTCATAGACCGATCTCATTTTGCCTTAAATAATAGGCCGGAATTATTTCTTTGCTGCCTCCCGGAGGCGTCCAAAAAAGCCGAAGGGCAACGCCGTAAACATTATTGTAATACTCTATCCGAATTGCGTGAGGCCCTTGGGTCAGGTATACGCTCTTGTTAAACTCAACGGAATCATTGTCATACCAGGCATCAATGATAAGTTTATCGTCGATATAAAGTCTTGCCCCATCATCTACCACTAAGGATAGGACAAAGTTGCCGTCACGGGGCGCCAGTAAATACCCCGTCCAACGGGCTGAAAAATCCTGTTCATGAGGCAGACGCGGGTCCATTTCCAAATAGTAACTGAAATTGATCATTTTACTGACCTGGCTTGATAGGTGTTTGCCAAAATGCTTGCCTTCATAAAAATCACCTTTCAAGCCCCATGTCTGGAAAAATGACAAAAAATTAAAAATAAAAAGGCAGCTTACCACGATGACACAACCGCCAAGCACTACTAAAAGCATCTCTATTTGCTTTTCCTGGGCAGTCTTGGTCTTGTCCTTTAATTGAGCAATATTTTTAAATGTCCAGGCGCGGATCACTCTAATAAAACTTTCGTAATCCAGCGCTTCAAGGTCCTTTTCTAAAATAAGTCCTTCGAGCCGGAAAGGCGGAGCTTGAAAAAGGCCGTTAAATTTAAAAGTCCGGATGCGGGCCAATATTTGAAGCATGACAGGCATGGTCTCCTCGATACGGCCATATTGCAGATAATGATCAATGGTCTCAAAATCATACGTCGTGGCATCAATGAATGATCGGATCTCGCTGTTTTCCATAGCTCCCTAAAAGAATTTACCCGCCTGTTCCAACGTCAACGGAACGCAGATAAAGAAAGTTAGAACTACAAAGGAATAAATAAAGATCTCTTTTTGATATACTTTGTATAAAGCTAGCATCCTGTTGACCAAAACGAAAAAAAGCAGGATGACCAAGTACTCGATATTAAGAAAATACCGCCGTTCAGGCAATCCGAACGCATAGATGGCCATAAAGAATGCGGCCATAAGAAAAAAGATCATATGAACATCGATGGAGCAAGCTTTCCTTCTGTTAAAGATCCAAAGGCCTCCCAGGGACAAAAACATCAGATATGATGTATTTTCAACGAAGGGGATGATCTTGTAGAATCCCGGCGGGTTCTTCCTTAAGCTTGGACCCAAGACGCCCCAAAACAATTTCTTAAACCAAAGGAGCTTCTCCAAAAGAACGCCGGGATCTTGGACAATCGACCTTAAACCTAATTGATAAAAATACCCTTGATGATACCACGGCTCATAAACCGTTATCTCCCCCCATTTGGGCTCATCCAAGGCCCCCGGGGAATACCGGCTGTCCTTGCCTTCAGTGCTAAAGGTCTTGATCCGGCCCACCTTGCCCCATCCTTGATAAAAATTAGAACCTCCGATGGCCGCAAGGCTTTTTAATTTTCCATGAGATATCAGATCATTCTCTCTTACGGTCAATAGCGGGACAATGACCATGGCGACGGTAAAAACGATAACCTTCCAGGCCAGATCTTTCTTGCCGCTCTTGCTTAAGATATACCAAATAAAAACAGGGCTAAAAACAAAAAGGAACGGCTTGGCCGCGACCGCGATCCCCAGCAATAATCCCCCCAAAAAACAGGATACCCTGTTGACCTGAAGGACAATGATGCCTGTTGCCATGACCGTCAATGAGATGGCAAGAGTATCCGGTAAAAGCAGCGCATTGACACATACGGCCAGATAGGAAAAAGAAAAAAATATTAAAGCTGTCAAAGACAATATCTTATTGACGATCATACGTTCAGCCATCAAATAGAAAACACAGGATGATAAACTGTATAAGATGATGTTAGATAAAACGATGAAATAAATTGAACTGGAAATAGAACCAACGCTGTTAAGCCAATGCAGTAACGGAACAAGAAAAAAATATTTATAAAAAGGAGCAAAACCTCCCCATTGGGTCAAATAGACCTGACTGCTAAATGCCAAACGGACAGAATCAAACCAATATTCTGCCATGTCCCCTTTCAGAGAATCCCGATACGCCATGAAATTAAAGATATAACAATATTTCAATAGCAAAGCCGCTATCATTATTGTTCCCGCGATCATGTAATGCCATTTATTGATAAAACGCCTTAAAGTTCCCATTAATGTTTATGCCTCAAATTCCACGCCGGGATGATCGTTTTGGGGTGATTGTCAAATGACCAATATAATCTAAGCACCGACCGGTAACGGTCATTAAAAAAATCTATCCGGATATCATGTTCCCCTTTGCTTAAGCTCATCGTCTTGTTGAATTCCACGGAATCATATTCCTGCCATTTATCTATGACAGGTTCTCCGTCAATATATAGCCTTGTCCCGTCATCCACGAGCAAGAAGAACGTATAAACTCCGTCCTTAGGCACAAGCAAAGACCCCTGCCAGCGGGCGGACGAATGCTCATAGGGCATATGCGCATCCATCTCATAAAAGTCCCCAAAATTGATGGTCTTGCTATAACCGCTTGAAACATGCCTCTCGAAATTCTGCCCGGCAAAGAAATCCCCTTTTAAGCCCAGGTCCTGAAGGAAAAACCTTAAAAAGACCATGACAGCCAGACAAGCTCCGATCGCCGATGCTGACAGGACAAGCAGGGCCAATTCGATGTTCTTTTGAGAAGGAGATTTAAGGGATTGCCTTAATTGATAAATATTGTCAAAAACCAAAGAACGCAATTGCCCGATATACTGCCGGTATTCCATTTCTTCGAGTGCCTTGTCAGAAACAGCCAGCGGGTCCCGGGCCAATTCTTTGATCTTGGCATAAAAATCATCGATCTTCATCCCTTGACAGAGGTCTTGGCCCCAAAAGGACGGGGGCAATAGACCCGATGAACGGACGCGTTCCAACATTTTAAGCAGGACTGGAATGGTTTCCTTGGTGCGGCCGAATTCCAGCGAATACTCTATGGTCTGAAAATCATAGATCGTCTCATCGATAAATGACTGGGGCTTCATTCTAAATTCCTATCAGGTTTTTCCAGTTTTGCCTAACTTGCTTGGCATAAATATCATATTCAGGGCCGATGGAACGCAGATGCCGTTCTTCTGTCTTTGCTCTTAAATAATAAACACCGCACAGCATCACCCAAATAATACAATACCTGACCGAGGTGATCAGGTCCTTGCCCATAAAAGGAACGTACATCAAAAAGAACGACGCTAATTTTCCGATATATGCCGGATGCCGAAAATAAGCATACGGGCCGCACATGAGAATGCCCCGATGGGTCAGGTTAGAAAAGCGTGTCCCGAAGGCGATCGTGGCCCAAATATACAAAAGCCAGCATAAGACGATCAAAAACGCCCACATCATCTGCAATGGTGGATAGTTCTTGAGCCATACCCCCCATGGACTGCCGTAAGAAAGATAACATGATCCTATCGTCGACCAAAATGGCTGGTAGCAGATCAAGGTGCAGGCCCAACCCAGCATGGTAGGCTCCGTGGACCGTATATGGGTGTCTGTCAAATTATTGGCAAAAAGGTATCCCACACATACAAAAGCAGTATCGACCAGAAAGACCCCGTTATAAAGAGAGTCATAGCCGCCAAGAAAATTACCAAAATAAAAATGATAGCCCAGATAATTGACCAGATAGATGAACATCAAGGGAAGAAAATAAAGCTTAACGACCCACGCCAAAAAATGCTGTTTTAAGTTGATACTTTTAAGTAAACTAAATTTAAAATGCAGTAAAGCATACGCGACCCAATAATAATCATCGTATTCCTTATTACCCCGCGGGTCTTCCCAAATGATACCGAATAAAAAGAAAAGGGCCAGAAAAGGCCATGTCGCTGCGATCGCCTGATAATATGGCGTATAAAAGCTAGTCAAATATTCAGGAAATACCCAATACGCAGAGGCGACTATGCCAACAGTGATGATCCATCCAATGACCTTGTAAAAGACCCTGATCAAACTAAACCCGCGCTGACAAGGGGCTGAGATCAAACCATAATTCCCAATCACGCAAAAGATCGCCTCAACACAGAACATCGCCGCGAACATCAAGCCGACGATAATAGCGGCCTGTAAATACGCCGGTAAATTGCCTTGGCGTAATACCAAAAAGGCTTCGAACAATACCACGACACCGCAGCAACCTGGCAAGGTTGATCTGATCAAATTTTGGGATTTTACGGCCATAATTTATTTATTATATCAATTATTTAATATTTCTTTAATTTTATAATTTTCCTTTTTACCCGCGTAAAGAGGCTTGGCGGGGTCTTTGCGCCAATTCCAGATATAAACCATATCACGAAAACCCTCAAAAATACGTCCCCACCCTTTGTATTTAGATGTTCCTCGCAACCGAGGGTGATGGCGGACCTTGATCTCCGTCATTTTAAACCCGCGCCAGCGAAGGATAGCCGGGATCATGCGATGCAATCCCCCATAAATATCCAAGCCGTCAAAACATTTTCTATAACAGGCACGCAAACTGCATCCGGCATCATGCACTCCATCCTGAACCAGGACCCAGCGCAATAAGGCCGCTCCTGCGGCAACAAAGCGTTTACTTAAGGGATCATGGCGCTTATACCGCCAACCGCAGACCACCTCATAACCTTCATCTATTTTGGCCAAAAGCAAAGGAATGTCCGCAGGGTCATTTTGACCGTCTCCATCCATGGTAATGATCACCTTTCCACGGGCGGCCTTGATCCCGGCGTCCAAGGCGCATGATTGGCCATAATGGGCCTGCAGGCAAAGAATGATAAGTGGGGATAATAATTTCAGTTGGGACAAGGTTGTGTCCGTCGATGCGTCATCAACAACAATGATCTCAAATGATTTATTTAAAGGATGGATGGCCTCAAGAATATGGGCATGCAGATCAGCCACATTGGCCGCTTCATTGTAGACAGGGACAATAATGGAAAGGTCAAGCACAGGGGGTTTAAGGTCCATTACGTTTGAATAAGGCGATATTCCTCAAATAAATAAAGATCTGTAATGAGGCCGCTAAGAGGAACACCGCGTCCCGGCGATGAAAAGCATAGACGATGAGCATCATTGAACCTGCCAAACGCAGCCACCAAAATGACGCCGGAAGGATACTGCGCCGGGCTTTCTCTGACTCATACCATTGGATGACTAAACTAAGGAAAAAAAGGAATTGCGATGCCAATCCCCAGATCGTCCAGCCATCAAGATAAAACGAATTAAATAGATACATATCCCGCATTATAATAGTCACTTCTCTAAAAGTCCACTTGTGGAGCTTATTTAAATAAGATATACTTGAGGTGGAGTTTGCGGCCTATGAAAAAATTTCTCTTCACTCTATTTTTATATTTCCTATCCTTCGCTGCCACTGCTGTTTACGCCGGGAATAATAATTTGACCGTGAATTTTCCTGCCCCCAGCGGGTCTTATAACAAACTTGTTCTCCAAAATCTTAAGGAAACCGATACTACTTTATGTCAAGGAGGAGCAAGCAGTGCAGGTATGCTTTTTTATAATCAGCCTACTCAAAGTTTGGAAATGTGTACCGGTGACGGGACAGGAGCGCCTGTTCCTTATCCGGAAACATGCTTTAATCGGTTTTGCTCCTGCGACGTGGGAGGGTGTGATACTGTTTGCACTAACACAAATAATTTTAATTATGGAATAAAAGTAACCGCCGCCCTTAACAATAACCCTTGCCCTGTCCCATATTTTCAAGCAACTTCAAATGGAAATTACGCCGTGACTGACAATTTTTCACCGGACAGCAATATCCAGGTTTATTCCACAGTCTGCTGTAATAATAACTCTACAGTACTTCCCTCCTCATAAAAATCAGGGATTAATTACCTGAACAACAGACTTCAGATAGCACCGAAGTAGTGCTTGAAATTTTAAATGTATCCAGGACAGATTTTTGGGAAAAACCCGAGGGACAGGCTGGCGCGGCTGGAGCGCCGCTGGCGGTAGTATATGAAGTAAAGCTGTTAAAACATTGTTGGGGATAAATAGTGTCTGTGGGGACGCCGTTTGTTAACATACAAACATGCAAAGTCCCCGAGGTATCTGCAATTACAGAGCCAATTGTATTGACCGACGTACCAGCCACCAATCCATCTTCACAAAAGGGAGGAACATTAGTAGCGCTTGCAAGGTGCAAGGTATTATCATATGTTGTATATGGACCTGTATAGGTGCTAGGACATTGATATAAAGTCCCATTAGCCGTGTATAAAAAAATATAGCCTGCAGTAGCGTTGGGAGGGTTGCAATAAGTATCCGGATCAGTTGACGTGGAAGTGACCGAGAAATTGGTGGCTAGACTAACTTTCTGGTAAGCCGCCATCGGTGGCGGGTAATAACTGACCAGCGTGGTGCTTTGGACGGCAAATGCCTGGGAGGCAAGCAATATGAAAAAAACGCCGGCTATTAACGTACGGTTCATCATCACCTTAAGTATATATGATTAAAAATATCGAATCAATATGAGAATTTAAATTACCACACATCGTAGAGACGCCATTTATGGCGTCTCTATCCTTTGATCCGATCCGTATTTTCCTCATCCAATTCCCAATTCAACGGATTATTCCGAATATATTCTCTGACACGATCTAAATCCGCATCATTACGGATAACGTGGTCGTAAAAACGCGCCTGCCATTGAAATTTCTTTTGGATCAATTTGTTAATTTCATAGGTCGTTCGACCCTTATACCACCGGATCATTGTTGATAACGAATCATTAAACATTGGATTTTTATCCGTTGGAACAATGCCGCTACTCTTGTCTTGTTTTGAGACGCCATTAATGATTGGAGGCGCCAGCTTAGAGACGCCATAAATGGCGTCTCTACGAATTCCATGCATATGATTGGGCATAAACACATATTCATCCATATGCACATGTGAAAAATGTTTAGGTATCTGGTCCCAAAACTTTTTTGCCTCTAGCCCAAGCTCATTTAAGGCCATCTGCCCATTTTCGATATTCCCAAACATGCACGCATGATCCTTTACGCATATCGTGACAAAATATCCCCCACAAGAATTATAATCCCAATGCTTTAATCTCGTAGATTTAACGCGATACTGATCTTGAAATTTATTAGACATTTTTAACCCGGCACAAAAGCCAAGAGAATTACACAATGAGGCATCCATCGTAGAGACGCCATTTATGGCGTCTCAATACATCGCCATTCATGGCGTCTCATACATCGCCATCTATGAGAATTTAAATTACTGAAATATTCTTAATGATAAGATTTCGTAAAGTCCCCTGAGCATTCTTAGGCGGCACAGCAGAAATGACCACCATATAATTCCCGGGCTTCAAGGGGGGAATAAAATAATAAAACACATCCATGTAATGCCTGCCTTTAGATATCGGCAAATTATAAAACGGGACCCGGTCCTTGGAGTAGACCATTTGTCCTCCTTGAAAAATGCTTAATGATACGGGCGGCAAGTTGGGGGCAGTGTCGTTCTTGAGTGGTCTCCAATAATAAACCACCTTCATCGTCCTCTGGCCTGACCTTAATGGTTGAGACAACTCAAGCCCTTCCATGTCCAGGGCATCATCCACTCTAAGGCCTGTCTGCTGCAGAGGACCCCGCGGAGCCATAGATTGCCATCCGGCCTTGATCAATAATGACCCTCCCCCTGCGTTCTTTTTTAACAAAACGATCCCATCAGCCGCTGCCAGCACTGACCATGGCCCCTGAAAGGCAATAACCCTGTCAATGTCCCTGATAAGGTCCCAGCCTTGTTTATTGCTAAAATCAATCATCATATAGTCAACATCATCGGGCACACGCTGATAGGGATCAGGGGCATTGGGATGAACGATATAAAAGCCATACAGGTCTTTTCTTTCGGCCAGCATATACATGAATTTAAAGGAAGAAACCACCTTCGCGTCCTTGGGCACTTGAGAAAGAATATATCGGCCCACTGTTTGAATTTCCTGATACGGTGGAACACGCTTGTGCCACTGGGGTATATAGCTTGATTCAAAAACACAAAGAAGGATGATGATAAACGCGCATAGATAACCTTTGAATTTAACAGGCACGCGGCCCAAAAAGATTATCGTTGCCATAAAAATAAAGACCGCCAGGTCACTGGACGTAAAATAATCAATGGTTTGCTGTGCGAAAAATTGAGAGAGAAGGTCCTGCAAAAAAAGAGGGCTTGCGATAAGCAGGACCTGCGGGGCCAGCAAAGCTGTGACCAACAAAGGCCCGAATAGTTTTGATATGAATAATGCGTTACGCCGGTTGAACAATAAGGTGGAAATTTCACCTGGATGGTGCAATACCCTATCATACAAATTTAGATGAGCATTAATACCCTCCAAACCATGCCTGAACCATGGGATGATCACAAAAACCTCTAGCGTAAACATCCCCAGGCCAAGGACAGCCGGATAAAAAACCCAACGCAGCTTGTCTTCCCTGCGCATCAACAATCCATAGATCCCGAACATAAAAACAACCAACGGCATGTTCTCCTTGACCAGGGTCAATAAAAAACAGGTTGTTATGAAGCCCCAATATTTCTTCTCTTCAAAGAAATAAAACAGCAATAAGATCATCGGCAAAGCTAAATTCTCAAAATTAAACTCAAAGAATATCATGATTACATTGGCCGGATAGAACATATACGCCAGCATGAAGGCAATGGCCCAAAGACCTCCCATTCGTTTAGCAGCAAGAAGATAAAAAATATACGCGCCTGCAAAAAAAGCAATAAGCTTGAAATAAAGCAAGGTCAAAGCGCTTTGGAAAAAATAATAAAATGGCACCAGTAAGAATGCGATGGCATTGAAGTGGTCCTGGAGAAAGTTCCCGCCGAAAAGGCTCGTCGACATGCTGCCATGGCACAGGTTCCACATCAGATTGGCATATAATGGAAGGTCCCAGCTATCATAACCGAAACGGAAATATTTAAGATCCAGGACATGACCCCAGGCAAGGCAGGCAATAACGCAGATTAAAAGGGCCGCGTAATTGTATTTGACGTATTTACCCATATTTATTTTTGAAATGCTAATAAACTATACTGATCATACCACACGACCCGATTAAAACTCTTGGGAACATACCGCCTAGGGCCGAACATCCCCAGCACGATCACACAATTTGATGACCTCTGTGGCCGTTCTGTCACTAAAATATGGGGAAATAAAACATACCTGATATATCGGGGATTCGTTTGGGTCATGACATAACAGGAAGCCCCCTCCGGCGCTTGTGCTAACGCAAAATCAAAAAATTTGTTCTCCGGTGACACCGTGCTTTTCATCTCTTCTCGCCAATACTGCTGTTGACCGTGGAGCTGGAAGAATAAAACCATGATAAGAGCAATCGACGCAATGCTAAACATCTTGCAAGATTTGCTTGAACGCCAATATAAGGAGATCAACATGGCGCCTGCCATTAAAACATAAAGATACACGTTTAACGGGATTTTATCAAAAACCGGCGGGAATATATAATTATAAAAATAAAAATACTCTCCTTGAAAATGACCAAAGGCGCTATAGATCCAATCAACGGGCGGCAACTTGATGCCTCCTGTTCTTTAAGAGTTGGTGTACCAGCAAAGCGATCAATAAAGGACATAAAGGATAAAAATGTAATATCAATCGTGATACCGTGCCGATACTGCTGGTGTTGGCGTGATACGCAAACAAATTGGTCAATGGCACGGCCAATAAGAAAAATCCAAGGAAGATGCTCAAGGCAAAACTGAAGAATTTGATCATAAAGGTCTTTTGGTCCTTGCCATTGGCCCAATACATGATGATCAATAAGGGCCATAAAATATTCCAATTGCCGCTAAGAAAGAAATTGTCTGCAAATACCCTGGACATCGAAAGGATATAGGCTCCTTGATGGAAAAATGCCGGATCGTGTTCATGATTCAAACTTTCAACGATCCCATAGTGGAATTTGTAAATATGCAGATTAATTTCCGTCCCAATTATAGGCAAAAAATAGGCGGCAATGGCTTTTAAGGCAAACTTAGTATCAAAAAACTCTTTGGCAAAAATAAATCTGCATAAAATGATCCCTCCTAAGAGCGCATACACAGTCCCCTCAAATTTGACCGATACGGCAAAGGCGGCCATCAGTCCTCCTAAAATGATGAAAGCGACCCGACGCTTATTAAGCCCGTAAGCCATCAATAACATGGCACTCATGGCATAGAACATGACAGTAAAATCCGCATAAGCAATCGATGCATGAAGGACAAAAAATAATGACGATACTAAAAGCGTAATGGCTAATAAAGCGGTTAACCTGTCTGTCCAGGCCTTCAAACAATGGTAGACGATCACGCAAAAAGCAACGCAATTGACCGGGAATATCATTTTTACCCATCCCTCATGCCATTGGCCGATATTAAAGGCAAGCCAGGCCATGGCTAAAGAAACTTGCAAGGGATAGGTCAGATATTTCCCTGTTAAATAGGCCTCGGAGGGCTGTTTTAAATGATGGGTATAAAAGAAAATCTTTGCTTTATACGCATGGACAGAAAAAGAATCTGCCTGAAAGACGGGAACATAATAGGCATTCCAAAAAATAAAGACCATTTGATAGAGGACATAGGCCGACATCAGCACAGCCATTAATTGCTGTGCGCCTGTCCAGGCTTCGTTGCGATCATTCATCAAATCTATTTTTTTAGAGGGAAAATACCGCCGACGGAAAAAGATTAAAATGCAAATAACAGCACTGTAGATCAACAACGCGCCAGCAATCGTATCTTTGCTAAGGGCCAGGTCCCTCCATCCCATCACCAGCATCAACTGGCCCAAGATCCCCATCCCAAGTGCATAACCCACGGCCAATGCAAAACCGGCACTGATACGTTGATTACCAATGATCAGGCCTAAGGTCAGCATGCCGGACAATAAAGGCAATCCTATTGCCCCATCAGGCATCATTATTCCTCAACAGGACAAATTCACCCTTGGGCGCATGCAGGGTGAAGTGTTCTATAAGGCGGCTGGTTTTATCTTTAATGATCTCTTCAAATTTCTTGGTCAGTTCACGGGCCACGACGATGGTAGGGTCTTCCCAGACTTCCTGCATGTCTTTGAGGGCTTTAAGTAAGCGGTGTGGGGATTCGTAGAAAATGATCGTGGCTTTCTCATCCTTCAATGAGACGAGCTTATTGCGGCGTGCCCCGCTTTTAGGCGGCAAAAACCCTTCAAAAATAAACCGATGGGCTGGAAAACCCGACGCAGTCAAAGCACTGATACACGCGGTAACGCCCGGAATAACGGTGATAGGAATATTATTCTCCTTAGCCAAACGCACCATCACAAAGCCCGGATCACTGATGCCCGGCGTACCGGCATCGGTGACTAAGGCGATATTCTTTCCCATTTTTAAAAGGCCGATAAGTTGATCTGCTTTTTTGACCTGATTATGTTCAAAAAAAGATGTCAGTGGTTTTTGGATCTGATAGGCATCAAGCAGGATCTTGGTGTGCCGGGTGTCTTCCGCAGCGATCAGGTCAACGGATTTAAGCGTCTCAATGGCGCGAAGGGTGATGTCTTTGAGGTTCCCGATAGGGGTTGAAACAATGTATAACATTATTCAACAGTGACGGATTTAGCCAGGTTACGCGGCTGGTCAACATCACATCCGCGTTTGACCGCGATAAAATAGGCCAGCATCTGTAAAGGTAATACTGTAAGCAGCGGGCTTAACAGTTCGGGGACATCAGGTATCTCGATGACAAAATCGGCGTGGGTCTTGGTCTCTTTGTCTCCCTTAGTGACGATGGCAATGATATTCCCTTTACGCGCACGGATCTCCTGCATATTAGACGACATTTTTTCATAGACATGGGATTGA
>CAZASA010000006.1:0-58006 GCA_964487685.1 uncultured Planctomycetales bacterium | reverse complement strand
ACCACATACATGTCATTCCAATTAATTCCTGTCTTACTTAACACCCCAAAATCGTACCAATTGATCCCCATGCGGGTCAGGACATTCATGTCATTCCAATTGATCCCTGTCTTGGACAAGACCCCAAAATCATTCCAATTAACACCGATCCGGGTCAACACGTTCATGTCATTCCAATTGATACCATTACGGGTCAAAATGTTTAAGTCATACCAGTTGACTCCAACCCTGCTCATCACACCAAGGTCATACCAATTGATCCCGGTCTTGCTTAAGACCCCAAAATCATTCCAGTTGATCCCGATCCGGGTCATGACATTCATATCATTCCAATTGACCCCGACCTTGCTTAAGACCCCAAAATCATTCCAATTGATCCCGGTATGGCTGACCACATACATGTCATTCCAATTAATTCCGGTCTTCGTTAACACCCCAAAGTCATACCAATTGATCCCGGTCCGGGTCAAAACATTCATATCACTCCAATTGATCCCGTTACGTGTCAGCACATTCAAATCATACCAATTCACTCCCATCCTGCTCATCACACCCAGGTCATTCCAGTTGATCCCTGTTTTGGACAAAACCCCGAAATCAACCCAATTGATACCAGTATGTGTGACCACATACATATCGTTCCAATTGATCCCCGTCTTTGTTAATACTCCAAGATCATTCCAGTTGATCCCCGTACGGCTGACCACATATAGGTCATTCCAATTGATCCCTGTCTTGGTCAAGACCCCGAAATCATTCCAGTTGACACCGATCCTGCTCATCACGCCCAGATCATTCCAATTGATCCCTGTCTTGCTTAACACACCAAAATCATTCCAGTTGATACCGGTGCGGCTGACCACATACATGTCATTCCAATTGATCCCGGTCTTTGATAACACGCCAAAGTCGTACCAATTGATCCCCATACGGCTCACGACATTCATGTCATTCCAGTTGATCCCTGTCTTCGTTAATACACCAAAATCATTCCAATTGATCCCAGTCTTGCTTAACACCCCAAAATCATTCCAGTTGATCCCAGTCTTGCTTAACACCCCAAAATCATTCCAGTTGATCCCAGTCTTGCTTAACACCCCAAAATCATTCCAGTTAATCCCTATATGGCTCAGGACATACATATCATTCCAATTAATCCCTGTCTTACTTAAGACCCCGAAATCGAACCAGTTGATCCCCGTCCGGGTCAATACATTCATATCATTCCAATTGATCCCGTTGCGTGTCAGCACATTTAAGTCATACCAGTTGACCCCTACCTTGCTCATCACACCCAGGTCATTCCAATTGATCCCTGTCTTGGTCAATACCCCCAGATCGTTCCAATTGATGCCTAAATGACTTACCACATACATGTCATTCCAATTGATCCCGGTCTTTGTTAAAACGCCAAAATCACTCCAGTTGATACCAGTATGGCTGACAACATATAGATCATTCCAGTTGATACCGATTTTCGACAATACTCCGAAATCATTCCAGTTGATACCGGTCTTCGATAAGACCCCAAAATCATTCCAATTAATTCCCGTACGGCTGACCACATACATATCATTCCAGTTGATCCCTGTTTTACTAAGCACCCCGAAATCGTACCAATTGATCCCCGTGCGGCTGACCACATACATGTCATTCCAATTGATCCCTGTCTTCGAGAACACCCCAAAGTCGTACCAATTGATCCCCATACGGGTCATGACATTCATGTCATACCAATTGATCCCGTTGCGTGTCAGCACATTTAAATCATACCAGTTCACCCCAACCTTGCTCATCACCCCCAGGTCATTCCAATTGATCCCTGTCTTGGTCAATACCCCAAAATCATTCCAATTGATCCCGATCCTGCTCATCACCCCAAGATCATTCCAATTGACCCCGATCTTTGACAATACCCCAAAATCATTCCAATTGATACCCGTATGGCTTACCACATATATATCGTTCCAATTAATACCTGTTTTACTTAATACGCCAAAATCATTCCAGTTGATCCCCGTACGGCTGACCACATACATATCATTCCAATTGATCCCTGTCTTGGTCAGTACGCCAAAATCATTCCAGTTAATACCCATTTTGCTCATCACCCCAAAATCATTCCAATTGATCCCTGTCTTGCTTAACACTCCAAAATCACTCCAATTGATCCCGGTGCGGCTTACCACAAACATATCGTTCCAATTGATCCCTGTTTTACTTAAAATACCGAAGTCAGACCAGTTGATCCCGGTCTTGCTCATCACTCCCATGTCATTCCAGTTGATCCCCGTATGGGTCAACACGGACAGGTCGCTCCAATTCATCCCGATCCTGGTCATCACGGCAAGGTCGCTCCAATTGATCCCAGAATCAGTTAATGTATTGATGACACCGCCTAAATTAGACCAATTAACTCCTGTGTGCGTCAATATCTGAAGGTCATTCCAATTAATGCCCGTCTTGGACATCACTCCAAAATCATTCCAGTTGATACCTGTTTTACTCAAAATCCCAAGATCATACCAATTGATCCCTGTACGGCTGACCACATACATGTCATTCCAATTAATGCCGGTTTTGGACAATACCCCAAAATCATTCCAATTGACCCCGACCTTGCTCATCACCCCAAAATCATTCCAGTTGATCCCGTTCTTGGACAATACACCGAAATCATTCCAGTTGATCCCGGTATGACTAACCACATTCATATCATTCCAATTGACCCCGGACTTGGTTAAAATCCCGAAATCATACCAATTGATCCCCGTACGGCCCAACACATACATGTCATTCCAATTGATACCGATCTTGGTCAACACTCCAAAATCATTCCAGTTGATACCTGTCTTACTTAAGACTCCCAGGTCATTCCAATTGACTCCCGTCTTGGTCAACACCCCAAAATCATTCCAGTTAATTCCGGTCTTGCTTAACACTCCCAGGTCATTCCAATTAATACCCGTCTTGGTCAAAATCCCAAAATCATTCCAGTTGATCCCTGTATGACTCAACGCATTAATATCATTCCAATTGATCCCTGTCTTACTTAAAACTCCGAAGTCATACCAATTGATCCCTGTACGGCCCATGACATACATATCATTCCAATTGATCCCTGTTTTGCTTAACACGCCAAGATCGTACCAATTGATCCCTGACCTGCCCATCACTCCCAGATCATTCCAATTGATCCCTGTCTTGGCCAATACGGCAAAATCACTCCAATTGATACCGGTGCGGGTAAGCACCCCGAAATCATTCCAATTGATGCCTGTTCGGCTGACCACATACATGTCATTCCAATTAATACCGGTCTTCGTTAACACCCCAAGGTCGTACCAATTAATTCCTGTACGGGTCAACACATTCATGTCGCTCCAATTGATCCCATTTCTCGTCAGGATATTCATGTCATACCAATTGACCCCTATCTTGGTCATCACTCCCAGATCGTTCCAATTTATCCCTGATCTGCTTAACACGCCGAAATCATTCCAATTGATCCCGGTGCGGCTGACCACATACAAATCATTCCAGTTGATTCCGGTCTTGCTTAAAACTCCGAAATCAACCCAATTGATCCCTGTATGCGTTAATACATACATATCGTTCCAATTGACCCCCGTCTTTGATAAGACACCAAAATCATTCCAGTTGATCCCAGCCTTGGTCAACACGCCCAGATCATTCCAATTGAGGCCTGTTTTTGATAAGACACCGAAATCACTCCAATTGATCCCTGTATGGCTTACCGCATAAAGATCATTCCAATTGATCCCCGTCTTCGTTAAAACCCCAAAATCATTCCAGTTGATCCCTGTGCGCGTTATCACATACATATCATTCCAATTGATCCCTGTCTTGGTCAATACTCCGAAATCATTCCAGTTGATCCCTGTCTTCGACAACACACCAAAATCATTCCAGTTAATGCCGATCTTGCCCATGACCCCGATATCACTCCAGTTGATCCCTGTCTTCGTTAACACGCCGAAATCATTCCAGTTGATCCCTGTATGACTTAACACATTCATATCGTTCCAGTTGATCCCTGTCTTGGTTATTACACCAAAATCATTCCAATTGATCCCTGTTTTGCTCATCACACCCAGATCGTTCCAATTGATGCCGTTTTTACTTAGCACCCCGAAATCATTCCAGTTGATCCCCGTCTTGGTCAATAGGCCGAAATCATTCCAATTGATGCCTGATCTGCTCAATACGCCCAGATCATTCCAATTAATGCCGGTTTTACTTAATGCCCCAAAATCGTACCAATTAATGCCGGTATGGGTCAGGACATTCATATCATTCCAATTGATACCGTTACGCGTCAGTACATACATGTCATACCAGTTGACGCCTACCCTGCTCATCACTCCCATGTCATTCCAATTGATACCATTCTTACTTAACACTCCAAAATCATTCCAGTTGATCCCTGTGCGACCCAACACATACATATCATTCCAATTGATCCCGGTCTTGGACAATACCCCGAAATCGTTCCAATTGATCCCTGTACGACCCAATACATACATATCACTCCAATTGATACCGGTCTTGGATAAAACACCGAAATCAATCCAGTTGATCCCCATACGGCTTACCACATTCATATCATTCCAATTAATACCTACCTTAGTTAATATCCCAAAATCATTCCAATTGATCCCTGTATGGCTCATGGCATAAAGATCATTCCAATTAATGCCCGTTTTGGTAAACACACCAAAATCATTCCAATTAATTCCCATATGACTTAACACATACATATCATTCCAATTAACCCCTGTCCTGCTCATCACACCAAAATCATTCCAGTTAATACCCGTACGGCCCAAGACATTCATGTCACTCCAGTTGATCCCAGTCTTTGATAAAACCCCAAAATCATTCCAGTTAATACCTGATTTGCTTAATACACCGAAATCGTTCCAATTGATACCGGTATGGCTCAACACGAACATATCATTCCAGTTAATACCGATCTTCGTTAAGACACTGAAATCATTCCAATTAATTCCGGTGTGCGTCAATACATTCATATCATTCCAATTGACCCCATTGCGTGTCAGCACATTCAGATCATTCCAATTCACCCCCACCTTACTCATCACACCCAGGTCATTCCAATTGATACCAGTCTTCGATAAGACCCCAAAATCATTCCAGTTGATACCGGTATGACTTACTATATACATGTCATTCCAATTGATACCGGCCTTGGTCAATACCCCAAAATCATTCCAATTAATACCCGTCTTCGATAAAACCCCGAAATCATTCCAATTGATACCGGTGTGGCTTACCACATACATATCATTCCAATTGATACCGGTCTTGCCTAGAACGCCAAAGTCATACCAATTGATCCCTGTCTTGCTCATGACTCCCATATCATTCCAATTGATCCCCGTATGCGTTAAGACAGATAGATCACTCCAATTCATCCCGATCCTGGTCATGACAGCCAGATCGCTCCAATTGATCCCTGATTCTGTTAATGTATTGATGACACCGCCGAGATTAGACCAATTGATGCCGGTGTGTGTCAAAATCTGAAGGTCATTCCAATTGATCCCTGTCTTGGTCAAAACCCCAAAATCATTCCAATTGATGCCTGTTTTGCTCATCATGCCAAAATCCAACCAATTGATCCCTGTACGACTGACCACATTCATGTCATTCCAGTTGATCCCCGATTTGGTCAAGACCCCGAAATCATTCCAGTTGACACCGATCTTGCTCATCACCCCAAAATCATTCCAGTTGATCCCTGTTTTGGACAACACACCGAAATCATTCCAGTTGATCCCCGTATGGCTGACGGAATATAAGTCATTCCAATTGATACCGACCTTTGTCAAAACACCAAAATCATTCCAGTTGATCCCGGTATGGCTCAACACATACATATCGTTCCAATTGATCCCGGTCTTGGTCAATGCCCCAAAGTCACTCCAATTGATCCCGGTCTTGGTCAAAACCCCAAAATCATTCCAGTTAATGCCTGTTTTTGATAAGACCCCAAAATCATTCCAGTTGATCCCGGCTTTGGTTAAAACACCGAAATCATTCCAATTGATACCGGTATGGCTTACCACATATATATCATTCCAATTGACCCCTGTTTTGGTCAATACACCAAAATCATTCCAGTTAATACCAACCTTGCTCATGACTCCAAGATCATTCCAATTGATCCCAGATTTATGTAAGATCCCAAAATCATTCCAGTTGATGCCTATCTTGCTCATCACTCCGAGGTCATTCCAGTTGATCCCGTTTTTAGATAATACCCCGAAATCATTCCAATTAATACCGGTACGGCCCAATACATACATATCATTCCAATTAATACCTGTCTTGGTCAAGACCCCGAAATCATTCCAATTAATACCCGTACGGGTCAGCACATTCATGTCATTCCAATTGATCCCTGTTTTACTTAACACGCCGAAATCATTCCAATTGATCCCTGAATGGCTAAGCGTATTCATATCATTCCAATTGATCCCGTTACGGGTCAATACATTCATGTCAAACCAATTTATTCCCATCTTAGACATGACGCCCAGATCACTCCAATTGATCCCGGTCTTCGATAGAACACCGAAATCATTCCAATTGATCCCTGAATGGCTTACCACATAAATATCATTCCAATTGATCCCTGTTTTCGACAATATCCCAAAATCATTCCAGTTGATGCCGGACTTGCTCATGACGCCGAAATCATTCCAATTGATCCCGTTTTTAGTCAGGACCCCAAAATCACTCCAATTGATCCCAACCTTACCCATGACACCGAAGTCATTCCAATTTATTCCCGACTTGGTCAAAACTCCAAAATCATTCCAATTAACGCCGGTACGGCTTACCAGATACATGTCATTCCAATTAACCCCTGCTTTCGTTAATACGCCAAAATCACTCCAATTGATCCCTGTATGGGTCAACACATACATGTCGTTCCAATTGACCCCTGTCCTGGACAAGACATTGAAATCATTCCAGTTGATCCCGATCTTGGTCATGACACCAAAATCGTTCCAGTTAATTCCATTTTTAGTCAGCACGCCGAAATCATTCCAATTGATGCCGGTACGGCTGACCACATACATGTCATTCCAATTGACCCCCGTCTTGGTCAACACGCCGAAATCATTCCAGTTGATCCCTGTTTTGGTTAACACACCAAAATCATTCCAATTGATCCCGGTACGGCTGACCACATACATATCGTTCCAATTGATCCCTGTTCGGGTCAAAACACCGAAATCATTCCAATTAATGCCTGTTTTGCTGATAACACCAAGATCGTTCCAGTTGACCCCTGTCCTGGTTAATAAAGACAAGTCGCTCCAATTCATCCCGATCTTTGTCATCACAGCCAGGTCACTCCAGTTGATCCCTGATTCCGTCAACGTATTGATAACACCGCCGAGATTTGACCAATTGACCCCGGTGTGTGTCAAGATCTGCAAATCATTCCAGTTGATCCCGGTTTTGGTAAGCACCCCAAAATCATTCCAATTGATCCCCGCCTTGGTCAACACCCCAAAATCATTCCAATTGACACCGTTTTTCGATAACACGCCGAAATCATTCCAGTTGATCCCGGTATGGCTCACGGCATACATATCATTCCAATTTATTCCGGCCTTCGTTAGTACGCCGAAATCAAACCAATTGATCCCGGTACGGCTTAAGACGTACATGTCATTCCAGTTGACCCCTGTTTTGGTCAATATACCGAAATCATTCCAATTGATCCCCGTCTTGGACAAGACACCGAAATCGTACCAATTGATACCGGTATGGGTCAGCACAGACATATCATTCCAATTAATGCCTATCTTGCTCAAAACACCAAAATCATTCCAATTGACCCCGGTCTTGCTTATGACACCGAAATCATTCCAGTTGATCCCGTTTTTGCTCAGGACGCCAAAATCAGCCCAATTGATCCCGGTATGGGTCAACACATTCATGTCATTCCAGTTGATCCCGTTACGCGTCATCACATACATGTCATACCAGTTGACCCCTACCTTGCTCATCACACCCAGATCGTTCCAGTTGATTCCTGTCTTGGTCAACACGCCAAAATCATTCCAATTGATACCGGCCTGGGTCAAGGCTCCCATGCTTAACCAATTGATCCCGGTCTTAGTCAATACGCCAAAATCACTCCAATTGATCCCGGCCGTGGTCAAGGACCCCAAACTGTTCCAATTGATACCGGCTTTGCTCAAGACCCCGAAATCATTCCAATTGATCCCGGTGGTGCTGATGACATTAAGTGCCGACCAATTGACCCCTGATTTTGTTAACACGCCGAAATCTGTCCAGTTGATCCCTGTCTTGCTCATCACGCCAAAATCATTCCAGTTGATACCGGTATGACTTAGGGCATACATGTCATTCCAATTGATACCGATCTTGGTCAAGACACCGAAATCGCTCCAGTTGATCCCCGCTTTATGCAGGACCGCGACATCAGACCAGTTGATGCCTATCTTGCTTAATACCCCAAAATCACTCCAATTGATCCCTGTCCTGGTCATCACGTCGAGATCATACCAATTGACCCCGGTCTTGGTCAAAACACCGAAATCGCTCCAATTGATACCGGTCTTCGTCATCACTCCCAGATCATTCCAATTGATCCCGGTCTTGGTCAAAACACCGAAATCGCTCCAGTTAATCCCGGTCTTGGTCAAAGCCCCAAAATCACTCCAGTTAATGCCTGTCTTTGAAAGGACCCCGAAGTCGTTCCAATTAATACCGGCATAACTCCAAACCCTGAAATCATACCAGTTGATATTATTGATCGACATCACCGTCAAACTTTGCCAATTGACATTGGCGTTGGTCAATACCGCCAAGCTGTACCAGTTGACACCGTTTAGCCAATTGACCCCGACCCCGGACATGATGGCAAAATCGTACCAATTAATACCCGCCTTCGTCGATACCCCCATATCGGACCAATTGATCCCTGCCTTGCTTAACACGCCAAAATCATTCCAATTGATACCAACGACGGAAAGCCTTTGAATATCCGCCCAGTTAAGACCCTTGGTGGAGAGCACGGCAAAATCATTCCAGTTAACACCCACATTGGTCAAGACGCTCATGTTCGCCCAATTAATCCCGGTGACGGATAATTTGGCAATATCATTCCAGTTGACGCTGGCGTTGGTCTGTACGGCAAAATTCTGCCAATTGATGTTGGCGGGAATGGCGGCACCTAAGAATTTATTTAAATTAGCTACCAGAGGATTAAGCGTGCTGATATCGTACCAATTGATGGCATTGGTATTGTTCCTGATGACCCCTATATCCTGCCAATTTAACGTATCGGTCTTGGCTTTGATGGCACCGATATCTTCCCAGTTGATGGAATTCCCGTAAGAGTCCTGGATGACGGTACCGCTCATGCCTATCAATGGGAAATTGACCGTATTGTTACAAGGACTTCCCGTCGGAATAGCTCCATTGCTGCTGGGGGGAGTTGGGGGAGAAGAAGAACCTGTGCCAATACCGCAAGGTGTCTGACCAAAAATGATAACATTAGCCGTATAACCATTGGCGACGGTTGAATCAGCAGTCAAACCTGGCGGTTTCCATATGCCGTTGCTTATACACCACATATTTGTATAATCCACATTAAAAACTATTGAATCTTGCGGGGGATTACAGCCAGGATTATATCCATAATTATAACCAACGACCTCGCAACCAACTGAAGTTCCTCCTGGGTTAAAAATATTTATAGTACAATAGTCCCCTGATCCATTATTGGAACGAGAATCCCCAGTAAGAGGATTAGTATCATTGGTGCTAAAAGGTTCTTTTTCATTATCAGACGCCGCCCAAATATAAATATAAAATCCTTTACTGGCATTGTCCCACACAGCCTCAGCCACGGGACCGGTACCAGGATTGATCGTAAACGAGGCTGAAATGCCCGAAGTAAGGGTCCCGGAACTGGCACTTAATGTATACATTTGACCGGCGGCGTTAATAGCCAGGCCCGTGAACTGGGCCAAGCCATTGACGACGGTGACCGTGGTAGTACCCTTCAAAGAACCATTACCGGGATTATTTTTGATCGCAAGGGTCACCTGGTCAGTCTGATCATTGGCCACTACATTACCGTATACATCTTCAACGGCTACCACCGGCTGTCGGGAAAATGGAAAAGAGTGGTTCGTATCCGAGGGGCTCAGAAGAAAGACCAATTGGGTCGCTGTCCCATAAGACAAAGACCCGTTGGAGCCGGTTGTAGAATAGGGGGTAAGATTTTGAGACCCGCCATTGTAGATATTGCTGCCGATGGAGGTCACCGCAGGACCATTGGTATCATTGCCGCCGTTAAATTGCGCATGACCCAACGAAGGCAAGGCTGCGCCGGTGAAGATCGCCAAAAAGGCAAGCGTCCGCCATAGCCAAAAACTAGATTTTAATGTTGGGTCCATGTGTTTTTTAGACATACCATCTCAACTGCGAATAACCTATCGTTTCCCTAACATCCATGAATGATTTATTCAGAATGATTCAAAGATCATGATGCACTTCTGCCTAAACGTCCTCCCTGAAAAACGGCACAACCTGACGCGTAACGCTGGGCGCAGCCCTGGGAATCAGGGTCCCTGACCGCAAAGGTACGCGCCGATGTCATCAACGGAGTTGTATTGGGCGACTGAAAATCCCCGCCCCTATATCCGATGCCGATCGTCCCATCCACCTGGGACGTACTGTTATTAAAACCGGGCCAATCACTATTCGTCGCAAATCCTGAAGCACTTAAATTCCCTGTCCCATGAGAGCCCTGAAAATTTCCCACGGACTCCGGACGGCCGATACCGACGACAGGCTGGGCCAAATTACCGGAAAGTTCCATATTGCCATAATATCCCGCTCCACTGCTAAGCCGGGTTGGATTCGTAGAACTGGCCGCGAAGATCCCGACCCTCAGAGGGCCTGCTTGTCCGGAAGCGGTCCCGCCGCCGCGTCCGTCTCCCGTCGTAAATCCTCCCGCGTAGGCGTTGATGTTCGACGCATCGCTCATGGTCTCGGCCCCGGTTTCATCCGAATTCGGCGTGATCCCGCCGGTCGTTGCCGGCGCAATGGACGTTGAACCCCATACAAATTCACCCTGTACCGACTGGCTATCTTTGCCGCGGGCCGCTTTTTCAAATTCTAATTCCGTAATGGGGCGAAGACCTGCCCACGCGGCATACGCCGCCACATCCGGCCATGAGACAAAACTCACCGGACGTGAAGGCCTTAAAGTTGCCGCCGGGGAAGCTGGTATGGAAGAATTCCAGGAGATCGTATTGCGACTAACAACAGCCTGGGAATTCTTGCCTCCTTGGGTGCTTGAGGTGATGTCCCTGCTAGACCTTGACGCCACCGGCAGGGTGTTGAAAAAACTCACCCATTGCCCCTCCGTCAATTCATATTTCATCAAGTAAAACGCGTTGTATCCCTTGGGGAATGAAGCAGGGATCGTAAATACTTGGCCCGTGGTATATTCATCTCCGCTCGCACCGGTATTCTGGTAATAATACGGTCCTCCCGACAGTGTTGTTGTGAGCGCGGACTCATTTTGGATATACCAGGGAATACTGCCACCCAAAGGATATTCCAGCGAAAAAGTCCCATTGCCGTCACCGGCATGGAAAGCGCCCTGGGGAATATAGACCATCTCAACGCCATAGATCGAGTTCAAGGTGCTGGCGGCCTGGGCGGCGGGGGTCGATACACCGTCCTGACCGTAGTTCCAAACGAATTGAATGCCGCTCAACGTAATGCTCCCGGAGCCCGGGCCTGTGCGTTGGATGAAAAATCCTGTCTGGTCCGTCGGCACTATGATCTCATACTGGTTCTGGAACTGGGTCGGAATGCTAAAACCGGCGGGGTTGATCCCGCTGCCGGCCATATGGGCATGTCTCCAGGTTATACCACCGTCGATAGAATATTTCATGAAGATCCATACAGCATCATAACTGCCGGAGGATGCGTCGTACCAGCTATTGTCCTGGGTCAAATTAAAAGTAAATGACATGGTGTTCGCCACCGTGCTGTTACCGGCGATTTCGTCCAGACCGCTTAATTGCAAATTACTGGCAACGGCCGGTCTTGCCGTCATCAACAACATGATCATTAAAAATAAAACTTTCTTCATCGTACCCTTATCCCCCTGTCCTGTATTCCCCGCGGCCGCCATAATTGTTCTGGGCGGTGGTATCTGTCCTGGCGGCCTCCGTACGATCTGATGTCCTTAAATAAGTTGCACTATCGCTCCACGACCCGCCGCGGAACCCAGAACCCGCGGCCCCATCAATACCATTGGCAGGTGTCGTCTGGTCCATCCCCGGCCAGTCGGCAATAGTGGCATTGCCTTCATAACCTGTCGTGGTATTAAGCACCCCGTTACCTTCAGTCCCTAAATATTGCAGTCCGGCGCTGTTGCCGATCGTGACCACCCGTTCTTTCAAATTTCCTCCGAGGTCCATGACACCATAATAAGAGGCACCGGAACTAGCCCGTGTCGAATTAGGGACGGCAAAAATCCCGCCGCGCAATGGGCCCTGATTATATCCCGCCCCTTGGGCCGCATCCCCACCGGTAAAAGTGACAGAACCATAATTAGCATTGGCATTGGCCGGTGACGTGATGGTCTCTGTGCCGTCTTCCGAGGTCCCGCTGATCGTGGCCGGGGCCGTGATCGCTTGATTGCCCCAAATATATTCACCGGGATTTGGCAATACCGGACCGCGTGATATTTTCTCAAATTCCAGTTCTGTCATGGGACGCAAAGCATCCCAATCGAGAAATGCCGCCAGGTCCATCCAGCTTAAATAACCTACCGGCCTTGAAGGTCTCAGGGTTGAACACAGCAACGGGGTACCGGAACAACTGATGGTATTGCGGTTAATGACACTACCGGAATTCTTATGATTATTATCCGACAGATCGCGGTTAAGCCTGGCCGCCGGAGGCAGGGCATTGACGAACTGTACCCATTGGCCCTCGGTGATCTTATATTTCATCACAAAGAAAGGTTTATAGCCTTTAGGAAAAGCGGCCGGAATGGTGAATGTCGATCCCGTGGCGTATTCGCCTGTGTTACCGGCGGAAACATACTGATATCCGCCGGAGGTCGCATTGGTGACAGGGATGGTGTTCTCACTACCGATGTACCAGGGAGTGGTATCCGCACTGCCGCTGTTCAATGCCGCCGTCGATGTATTATAATCCCCCGCATAAAACGGACCTATCGGGATATGGACCATTTCAAGGCCAAAAACGCTGGCGCTGATCTGGTCAGTTTCCTGAAAACCGCATAATTGATAATTAACAGTCAGCTGTACATTCTTGGTATTGATATTGCCGATAAAACCGGTGTAAGCCGGCCGCAAAAATGCACCATATTTTTCCGTGGGGACAAAGATCTGCAAATTAGTACCGTTCCCCGGCGATGTTCCGACCGGATTGGTGCCGCTGCTTGTCACCGGGCATAAGACCTCCGTTGGAGGCGTTACGTTGGCATTGTTCAAGAACACGGTAAGCCAAGCCGCGTCATGGTTGATCTTATTGCGCCAGGAATTCTGCCACGACACATTGAAGGACACCACCACCGTTTTAAGCGCGGAATTGCGCGAGCCTAAGGTCACATTCGTGACCGACAAATTGTTCGCATAGACTGGTGATGAAAATCCAAATGAACATGTCAAGAGGAGAACTGTCATCATTTTCATAAAATTCCCGGTCATCAAAAAACTCCTAACGTGTCAGGTTAAAAAAGCCGTCACTTTTATCCAATGGTGAATCGATCTTGGTGCGCATCGTAAGCTTGGCCTGAAGGATCTTTTCCTTGACCAAGGCCTTGTCCAACGCATTCGGTTTTAAGTACAGGTACATTTGATAATGTTTCAATGCTGTTTCCTGGTCGCCTAAATATTCACTGCTGACAAAGGCCAGGTTATAATGAGTGTCCGGGTCGTTAGGTGTCAGGTCCACTGCCTGGTAATATTCCACGACGGCCCTTTGATATTCACCGCGTTCAAAATAAATATTCCCCATGTTGTAATGGGCTTTGGCCAACTCCAATCTAAAATTTTTGTCCTGTGAATCCAAATCCTCGCCACGAGCAAGCATTTCATTGGTCTTGGCTTCCAGTTCCAGGGTCGTCTGCGTGCTTTGTTCCTCGGCAACTTGTTTTTTAGCATGCTCATCCTGCTGGGCCGCTAATTTATCGGCCAACCCCTGCATGCGTTTTTGATAATCCGCGTCTTTGTCCGTCAACAGGGTGCGGATGTCCTCGATCTCCTTGGTGTATTTTTTATTCAATTGTTCCACCCGCCTGATCTCTTTGACAAAATCCTCCCGCTCTGCCTGCGCTTCATCGGAAGCACTACCGGCCGTCGGTGGCGTGACCGGCTGGGCATTGCCGGAATCATCCTGGGCATGTGCCGCACAAGAAACCAGCATAAGACCAAGAAAAAAGGCCGCGGACATGATGAAATAACTGAAGGAACTTTTATTTAATTTGCCCATAATTTTGTTCTCCATACTTTGAATCATCCAAATTCGGCGGTACTGTTGTTGAAAGATCGTTAGGTTTAATGGTCTCGGTCGTCGTGGAAAGCTCATTGGGTTTGATCGGATCGTTATAGGTCTTGGCCGCCTTGATGGTACCTATCTCCTTGGCGTAATCATCACCGCCGTGTACGATATGGGGCGTGATCAATATGACGATCTCTGTATTAGTCAGCGTATCCGAAGTACGGCTGAAAGCCCCGCCGATGAATGGAATATCCATGAGGCCGGGGATGCCTTTTTTAGTATGCACCTTGTCCTGGTTACGCAAACCGGCCATCACGATGGTCTGGCCGTCCTTGACCATGACCGAGGTTTCTATCTCTGTCTTGTTGACCTGAGGGATGGTGCTGCCTTCGGCAGACTTGATCGTCGCGACCACTTCCGAAATTTCCGGTGTCAGCTTCATCGTCACCATGCCATCGTCGTTGATGGTTGGGATGACACTTAATTTCAATCCGACATCAACGAAACGCACATCATCGGACGTGATCGCATTGTCCCCTGTTCCGTTCGTGGTGGCCACGATATAGGGGACCGTGTCGCCCACATGGATCTTGGCTTCTTCGTTGTTCGTCACAAGGATCTGCGGGGTGGAAAGGATCTTGGTATCACTGACCTGCTGCAAGGCGCGGATCGCCGTCGTAAATTGGTTGGCACTGAAATTTCCCACCGCAACCCTGCCGAACGTATTCGACAGGTTGTCCGCTGAAGAACCGCTTTTAGCGGCAGCACTCAAAGCAGTCTCATCAAGCGGGCTGCTAGATAAATTCAACAGTTGTTTTCCACCGATGGTCAGCGGTGCCGTGATGTCCATCCCCACATCGTAAGTGGGGTTTATGACGACCTGGAGCACCCTGGCTTCGATCAAAACTTCCTTGGTGGGCACATCCAGGCTGCGGATATATTTTTCCACTTCCTCGCGGCGTCCCGGGAAAACACGGACCAGCACTTCGTTGGAACGCGCATCATCGGTGATGGAGCCGACGCCCTTGGCGTCGATACGGGAACGCAGTTTTTCAGCGACCACATCCGCCTTGGCATATTTCAAACTGAATACCATGCTGTCCAAAGGCTGTTCAATTTCTTCAATGGCCTTTTTCATCTGGATGATCGACTGGTGGGTGTCGACCAGGACCACGGAACCGCTGTCTTCGTCAATGATGATCTTGCCGCGGTTGCTGCGCATATTGTCTAACGCGGCCAATACATAACTGGGCTTGGCGTATTGCAGATGGACAATGCTCACTTCAGTCTTGTCGCTAAAGAGCTTGCCGTACATCGATTCATATTCACTGGCCGACATCACCTGGATGATATCATCATCAATGTGATAGGCCAGCTTGCTTGAGATAATGACAATGTCCAGGGCGTCCTTGATCGCCACGTCATGCAAAAGCACCGTCGTGTGGCCTTCCACTGTCGGGGATATGATGACATTGAACTCGCCCTTCTCGGCCAGGAATTTGATCACGTCAACGATGTTCATGTCGCGCACATCAAGGGTGATCTTGCGGGCCAGCCTGTCGTCCAGGGACTCCCGGGGCTCGGTCATCAGGATGGGCTTGATCGCTTGCGCTTCATCTTCGGATTGCGCCTGGGCGGGGGTAAAATGTATCCATGAGACGGCAAGGCCGAGAAGGCAAAGGGCCAGGAGTTTGGTCTTGAGGATCTTATGGATAAACTGAGCGATCATAATTTGATCGTCATCTCCTCATCTTGACTGCTGAACACCGCCCTATCCGTATAGATAGTCTTAACGGTAATGCCTTCAAACTGCTCGCCCTGCTTGACGAAGAACATCTCTTTTTTCTGGGAATCATTGATCATGATCGAGGCTGATTCCGGAAGGTCGAGCCAGGCGATCCCGACTAACTTGAACCTGGCCAACTGCTGGGCCAATCCATTTTTCGTCGCTGATTTAACGACCTTGGGGACGTACGGCTTGAATATATTACGCTCGCTGATCTTCTGTAAATAAAATTCAGCGCTAGGGTTGGAAGGCAATCCACTATCAGACATGGATGAATCTATCTTTGCTTCGAGGGGGGCCTTGACCGTCTCTCCCAGCATCGCAGAGCCGGCAATAAACTCAACAACCAGGGCGAGTAGGCAAAGGATAATGCCGATGAATAAGAATATATTTAAAAGACCGATGCTAAAGGCGAACTTGAACTTGGGTCTGGGGGAGGATGAAACAGATGGCTTTACACCGACGGAAGAAGCGGGCTTCTTCATCATCTTCAGTAAC
The DNA here is from genome assembly GCA_964487685.1 of uncultured Planctomycetales bacterium. Classification (GTDB taxonomy): domain Bacteria; phylum Omnitrophota; class Gorgyraeia; order Zapsychrales; family Fredricksoniimonadaceae; genus JABDGZ01. The sequence continues at coordinate 41,130 of CAZASA010000006.1, read as the reverse complement.
TTTTCTTCGGCGGATTCTTTAGCCATAAATGAAACCTATGCCAGTTATTCCTAAGGGGTTTCTATAGCCTAAACGTGATCCCTATTAAAAAAGTGATATAAATATCAGTAATTTATTATAGTTAGAGCAAGTCTATTGAAATACATTTTGTATATATTAAACATCTTAACATAGCCCATTAGTGTATCAAGGGTTTATGAATCTTTTTTTTCATGGGGCATTGTTTGACCGTAAGTCATTGGCATTGCTATAGAAAGAACAATAAAAATGGCCTAAAATTAGAGTGATTTTAGCTGGGAGCATTTTCCAGCTCATTATGGGGGGATTCACTGTAAGGCATTGGTACTGGAAGAGTAAAGGCGCAACCTATTGGTGGCTATAGGAAATAGGAATTATCGACTATCTTTTAGCCGTTTAACCGCCAAACGATGGAAAACAATGCTGGCTAAAGGGGGCAAACGATATCTTTATATAGTTTTAATAATCTAGTGATTATAGGGGGATTTAAACAAAATACGGGAATTTAAGATGGACTAATCAAATCTAAAGAAAAATCTTATACTGCCTGCCCTGCCTTTTCCTTGGAAAACGAACACTAAAAACCTGCTACTAGATATAATTTCAGTCATTTTTTTATCAAATATAATAATCCCGTCGAGAAACCCCCCAAACGGGCAAACGACCGCATTAAAAGCACGCCCCCGAAAAAAATCCCTTCAAATAAATTTTGGGTGATGACCATTGCAAAAAAAACTTCAAGTAATAAAAAAAGAATTAAAAACAGAGAACATATAACATTTAATTTGCCTAAATAAAATAGATTTAACATTACCAGCAGCAAAAAAAACGCGGCACCCGGAATTTCAACCATGTCTTTCCAGAACGTATACCCGTCGCCCTGTATCATCCGCGGATGGTCCTTGTACATCTTCACACGCCAAAAGCCATGGCGGCATTGTTCTTTCAAATATTTGAATACACCAGAAGGATGAAAATGATCTACCAGCGCTTGGCGTTGGAAATAGATCCGCCATCCTGACCGTGTCACCTTATAGCTCAGGTCATTGTCCTCTCCACTGGCCCGACGGTATCCTGTGTTAAATCGACCGACAGCATCAAATACATTTTTTCTGACGCAAAAGTTGTAACTGCCAAAGGCGTTGGGAAAATCCGGCATTAAATGAGTATGGCGCCAAAGGATCTCGCTGCAAATACAGCGCGCCAGTACGCTTTGCGGATTGGCGATCCCGTAACTTCCGGCCACCACCCCCACCTGCTGCTGGCCGAAGCCTGACATTAGTTGAGAGACCCAGTCCTCATGCGGGATACAATCAGAATCAGTAAACGCTAAGTATTCACCCAGTGCCACTTTAGCACCGTGATTGCGGGCAGCAGCCGGACCGGCATTGTCTTGACGAATGTATTTTACGGTTGGGAACGTAGCGACAATTTCCTTTGTGCCGTCGGTGGACCCGTCATCCACCACGATCATTTCAAAAGGCTGGAAGCAATTCTGTTTGGATAAAGCACTCAAGGTCCGGCCAATGGTGGCTGCCGCATTGTAAGCCGGTATAATAATACTGACACAAATCATCTTCGTATCACTCAGGTTAACTTAAGTAATGACACAGACGCATAAAAAGGCCCTATATAATCTAGAGAAATATAGAAAAAATTTTAGTTTAAATAATATATGGCACTAATCGGCAATTTTTAACAATACTAATCGATTTTTAATTTCTTTTTCAATTCCTGTAATTCAAATTCCAGCAACGCGATCTTTTGGGCCATACAATCATTGCGGTTATTTTGCTGGCACAAAAATACAGTCAGCAGAAGGCTTAAGAACACGAACATACAGGACATCGTAAAGAAAATAAAATTACTGGGCAATTCAAAACCAAGAAAGGCGGCACAGGCAAAAAGCAACTTGTAAAAAAACGCGAAAAAGATCGCGGAGGCGGAAACGAAAAGCCACCCGATAGCATACTTGAAGGTCAATTTCCGTCGGCGTACCAGATCAATGACAAACAGGAAGATCCCAACCGAGACCACCATTGCCACCACATGAATATTCATCCTCTAGCCCTCCGAATTATTCTTATGGACAGATCTGTGGCGTATCATATGCAAGAGGATCGCCAGCGTTACCTTGACCATATAATATAATGTTTTAAAATAACGGATGGAACTATTACCCGCTTCTCTGGCCCTCATCACCACCGATACTTCTCTGATCCGGCCGCCGGCCTGATGGGCCACCACGATGGCCTCAGGCTCCGGAAAATCCTGCGGATAATATTCGGAAAATAAAGCGATCATTTTTTTATTATACGCCCGAAATCCCGAAGTGGGATCATAGATCTTGACACCGATGAGGGCATTGATCAAATGCACAAAAAAATTAATCCCCACCCGGCGGCTAAACGAAGACCTGAATCCAACGGTCTTTTCCAAAAAACGGCTTCCCACCACCATGTCCGCTTCTTGACGCCGGATCGGACCGAGGACCTTTTCAATGAAAGCCGCGTCATGCTGGCCGTCACCGTCGATCTGCATGGCGATATCATACCGGCATCTTTGAGCGTACATAAAACCTGTTTGCACCGCGGCCCCGATCCCCAGATTGAAAGGCAATGAAACGACCATGCCGCCGGCCGCTTTCGCCTCTTTGGCCGTCGTATCCGACGAGCCGTCATCGATGACCATGACGTCGACCCCTTGGGCCAGCGCACGGATCTCACTGACAGTGCGGCCTATATTGCCGCATTCATTGAAGGCCGGGACGATGGCCAGTATCTTTCTTACGGGTTCACTCATGACCAGAGGTCCTTCAAACGGCTGGATAAACTGAAATCCAAAAAATCCTCGCCCATAGCAATGACAACGCCCCCTTTGATCTGGGCACTTTCCTGAAAATTGAATGTTGCCTGGGGAAATTTGCGTTTTCTGACAGATTCAAGGCGCAGTTTGAACTCTTCGTTGACCTTCGACGCTGTTAAGACAGTGATCTCGGCTAAATCTGGCGATGTTTTGCAGGATTCAAACTTCTCAAAAGCCGCTTTCATCAATTCCTTGTCTAAAAGTCTTTTTAATACAAAGATCACGGCAATCGCAATGGCGCATTGGATCAAAAATATGATAAAAAAAATGAACATGGGATGGATATCATTTATTGCTTGTTTTCATCGCAATAAAAGCGGCCGCTAAATTGATCAACCCGTCCTTGGGCGCACCGCTGATGATCTTATCCGGGGCGATCCCGTCAAAACTAAATACATGTCCGTCGGGATAATACCCACGGGCGGTCACCAATGCCACCATGGACCCGTCGTCCATCGGGAACATGGACTTAAGCAGGATCTGGCCAGCCGTATTGACCCCCAGGACAACGGCACGGCCCCTGAACTGCATGATGCCGGTGAATAATTCTGCCGCGGAACCGGTATCATTGTCGACGAGAATGACGATCGGTCCGGTGAATTTATATTGAGGGTCGATGGCCGGGACATCAAGGTCGGCCTTGGGGGAATTGCGCTTTTGGAAATAAGCGAATTCATCCCCTCCTTTCAAGAAAAAAGAGGAGATCTCCCTTGCCGCCAACGGCGGACCGCCGGGATTGCCCCGCAAATCCAGCACCAGCCCTTTGGGGTTCTGGGCCTGTATCTGTTGCAGAGAATTATACATTTCCTCGCCGGTCATGCGGTTGAATTTAGGGACCTCCAGGCAAAACACCCCGTCCACCGGCACTTGATGCAGGAACACCGTCTGTTTAAAATATTCTTTGCTGACCGCTTCGATGGTTTTATTGACCTTGGTGTCATGACTGATATAGGATAATTTGACCTTTGAGTTGATCAGCGGCGTTAATTTATTATTGATGACTTCTTCAGCCATCCCCGCCACCGGCGATCCATCGATCTGCAAGATCACATCATCCTCCCGTAACCCTTTTTCATAAGCGTCCGAACGGGGTTCCATGCGGGTCACTAAAAAACCTATCTCATTCTTCTTACCTTCGATCCCGAGGTCAACTTTTTCGCCAAGGGCCTCATGCTGGAATTTCACGGCGGGTTGGGGCGGATAGAATTGGGTGAACCTGTCATCCTTGGACCTAAGCGAGTCCGCCAGATACCAGGCACTGCGCCATCGGACATAATCATTGCTCTTGCCTTCACTTTTTAACTGCGCGTAAATATTGGTATTGAACTTTTGAAGGAAATGATCGTAGACCTTGCGGTCAGGGGCCAGATAATAATTGTCCTCAAAGGTCTTATAGACCTTCTCAAAAAAATCGGTGTATTGCTTATAATCTTTATCGGAAGAGGAAGTCATGGGATCAGCGGCTACCGGCCGGGAAAAACCAAAAATACTTACCATCATCATCAACAGGCATGAGATCCTTGCAGACATATTTTTATGTTAACAAATTTATATAAAATATCATTAATAATTTAACAATTCTTTAGCAATGAAAGCTCTTGCGCACTGGGAGGTTGTGAAGCTTCTGCACCAAATGCCTGGGCTAGATAGTCTTTAAACATGGGCGCGTCAAGGGGAATGTTGGTCACAAAGTCTGTATGCGGCCTGGCCTTGCGGTACTCAGGAATATCCTTGGGCATTTTCAAATACCGGCTGATCAAAGACAAATCAAAACCATAAAGCACCGTCCCATGATGTAAAATATAATTCTTTCCCCGGCGTTGGGCATTGCCGGAGAATTTCTTTTCATCCGGGCCCGTGGCCAAATCCGAGATCGGCCTAAAATAGGATTCAACGCCTGCCTTGTGCAAGGCCCCCACGATCTTCTGACTTATCCATTCGTAAGATCCGCGTAAATCATTGACCTGCGGGTGCTTTTGCTTCGAAAGAATAAAGGTATAATTCAGGCAGCCCGGGCCTTGAAGCACTGTTCCCCCTCCCGATGAACGCCTTAACACCGGGATTTTATCTTCACGGGCTTGGATTTCATGGACATCAAACGCAATCTGGCCTGTTAATCCCATCACAATGAAAATCTTGGATGACTCCCAAAACCGTATGTATTCACCGGTATTATTTTTTTCGGCCATACGCCAAAGGACTTGATCGTAAGCGATATTTTCCTGCGGATTTAAAAAAGAAATGTCACGACGATGCATCTTAAAGGTCTGTTGAAAAGAAACTGGTTTTGATGTCCCTCGCGGCCTTGACTTCATCCGGTCGAAAGACCGGCATGGTCTTCGGGAATTCCTTGAACGCCGCGGGATCAGTCCGGGAAAGTTTGTCAGCCTCGATCATTTTGGAAATAAAATCATCCATCGTCTGCATGGATTCTGTTTCCGTAGGCTCGATCATGATCGCTTCCGGAACACTAATGGGGAAATACACCGTCGGAGGATGGATCTGCTGATCGATCAGGAATTTGGCGATATCAATGGCATGCACCCCGCGCTGGGCCTGTTGAGAGGCGGAAAAAACACTTTCATGCATACAAATACGGTCAAAACAAATTTTATAATACGGTTCCAGCTTTTTCATGATGTAATTCGCGTTAAGCACCGCGTGATTGGAGGTGTCGATCAAACCTTCCTTACCCAGCATCAGCATATACGCATACGCCCGTACCAGAAGACCGAAGTTCCCGTAAAAGGAAGCGATATAACCGATCGATTCAGGATAATTATAGTCAAGGACATAAACCCCGTCACTGCGCTTGACGACGCGCGAGATCGGCAGGAAACGCGCGAGTTTTTCATTGACACCAACGGGACCAGAACCAGGGCCGCCTCCGCCATGAGGTGTCGTGAAGGTCTTGTGGGTATTGATATGCATCACATCAAAGCCGACATCTCCCGGACGGCAACGCCCAAGGACCGCGTTCAAATTCGCTCCGTCGTAATACATGATCCCGTCGACCGCGTGGATGATCTTGGCGATAGCGCTGATATTGGCCTCAAAAACACCGAATGTGCTGGGCACGGTCATCATGAGGCCGGCCGTCTCTTCATTGACAACGGCTTTAAGGGCCTCAAGGTCCATGCCGCCGTCCTTGTTGGAAGGAACACTGATCGTTTCATACCCCGCTACCGCGGCTGACGCCGGGTTGGTGCCATGGGCAGAGTCTGGAATGATCACATATTTTTTCTTACTGTTGCCGCGGGCCTTGTGATAAGCCGCCATCAGCATGATACCGGTCAATTCTCCGTGGGCACCGGCCAAAGGCTGTAAGGTAAAATGACTGAAACCTGTCATCTCACACATCCATTGCTCCAGTTCATACAATATTTGCAAGGCCCCCTGCGTCCATTGCTCTCCGCCGGACAATTGGGCCAGCAGCGGATGAAGGTCCGTAAATCCTGACAAACGCGCCAGGCTTTCCGTGAACTTCGGATTATATTTCATGGTGCAGGACCCCAGCGGATAAAAATGCGTATCAATAGAGAAATTCTTCTGTGACAAACGCGTGTAATGGCGGACAACATCCAGTTCCGAGACTTGCGGTAAAGGGGCATCTTCCCAACGGGCATAATGGGGAGGGATATGCGCGTGGGTCGGGACATCGGAGCCTCCGAAATCAAAACCCTTGCGCCCCGCGACGGACTTTTCGAATATCAATTCCATTATAACTCTTCCTGTAAAGCGACCGCGTACCTGTCGATCTCTTCCTTTGTTCTTTTTTCGGTCACCGCGACGAGCAAATACCTCTCCATCCCGGGATAATAACGGCCGAGCGGAAAACCCGCCGCAAAACCCTTTTTCATCATGGCCGCGACAACCTGTGAGGCGTCCTTGGGTAAATGTAAGGTGAATTCATTGAAAGTTGGCGCCGAACGTTTGACCTCAATACCCTTGATCCTGGATAGAACCTGCTTGGCATACTCTGCCTTGTCCAAATTCAACTGCGCCATTTCCTTCAAGCCGCTCTTGCCGACGACGGCCATGAAGATCGCCGCCTGCAGGGCGCACAGGGACACGTTGGTACAAATATTCGAGGTGGCCTTTTCGCGCCGGATATGCTGTTCGCGCGCCTGCAAGGTGTTGACAAAACAGCGTTGCCCTTTGAAATCCACTGTCTCCCCGACGATGCGGCCGGGCATCTTGCGGATATATTTCTTACGGGCAGTCATAAAGCCCAAGTAGGGACCGCCAAAATTCAACGGCAGTCCCAATGACTGCCCTTCGCCGGTGACGATATCAGCCCCCATGTCCGCCGGGGTTTTCAATAATCCCAACGAGATCGGATAAACACTGACGATGGCCAAGGCGCCCACCTCATGGGCTTTTTGGATGATGTCGGTAAAATCGTCGATGGAACCAAAAAAATTCGGGTTTTGTAAAATAATGACCGCGGTTTCCTTGTCCAGGAGCCGATAAATCTCCTCACGGCTGCTTTGCCCGTGCACCACCGGCGTCTCATCAAATCGATAGGACAGATGATGCGTGTACGTTTTTAAGATCTTACGGTAGATAGGGCTCACCCCGCCGTCCATGATCACTTTATGGCGTCCGGTGATGCGTATGGCCATCATCATGGCCTCATAAAGGGCTGTCCCTCCGTCGTATAGGGAAGCGTTGGAAACTTCCATGCCGGTCAACGCACAAATTGAACTTTGATATTCAAACAGGGCCTGTAAAGTTCCCTGGGAACATTCAGGCTGATAAGGCGTATAGGCGGTGTAAAATTCTCCGCGGGATGTCAGCGACGGGACGACGGTCGGGATATAATGGTCATAAAACCCGCCGCCGATAAAAGGGGTGACATGCACATTGTTCTTGAGCGACAGGGCTGTCACCCGGCGCACGACCTCAAATTCCGAAAGCCCTGCAGGCAGATCAAATGATTTAGGGCTATGTTCGGGCCTGATATCAGCAAAAAGGGCGTCGATATTTTCGACGCCGATCGTTTTGAGCATTAGAGCTACTTCTTCGGTGGTATTAGTGATATATGGGTTCAATTAAAAATCCTAATCAATGTTCGAGGGACTCTAAAAAATTGCGGTACTCATCCGCGCTCATAAGATTGACGCTTTCATCCATATCACGGACCTCGACCTTGGCGATCCATCCCCTGCCGTAACAATCCTTGTTGATCAATCCCGGTGTTTCCTCCAGCTTGCGGTTGACCTCGATCACCTTGCCGCCCATCGGTGAATAGATGTCGCTGGCCGCTTTGACCGACTCGACGGAAACAAACTGTTCGAACTGCTCTACTTCCGTCTCCTCTTGCGGCAATTCGACGTAGGTCACATCACCCAAAGCCCCTTGCGCGTAATCGGTGATGCCCATGGTGGCGATATTGTCATCAATGGAAACCCATTCATGTTCCTTCGTGTAAAGAAAATTCTCTTCGATCTCCATACATCACTCCTGGTTTTAAAATTTTTACGCTTTTAAAGATCCGTTTTTATAAAAAGGCCTTTTAGTGATCGTGGCCGGGGCTTTACTTTTATCATCCCCAAAGAATAGTTGTGTGCCTGCATCTTTGATCAAAGGACTCATGAACCCGATACCGATCCCCGCTTGTAGTGCCGGAGAAAAAGTGCCGCTCGTCACCACGCCTATATCATTACCCGCGGCATCAAAGATCTTGTTTCCTGCCCGCGGGCTTTTGCGCGAAGCACTGACAAAATAACCGATGCTGCGTGGTGCTGTCCTTGATGATAATGCCTGTCGTCCGATAAAATCCTTATGAGCATCAATGAACTTGCTTAGGCCTGCTTGCGACGGGATTATATCCTCCGCCAACTCATGTCCATAAAGGCTGTAACACATCTCAACACGCAATACATCGCGCACACCCAAGCCTGTTGGTTTTACTGTAGCATTGTTCAAAATCGTTTTCCAGATTTCTTTACACTTTTCCCAAGGGCAATAAATTTCATAACCAAGCTCGCCCGTATACCCCGTGCGGCTGATCAAACAATCAATCCCATTTATTTGAAAATGATCAAAAGTATAATAAGATAATTTCTCAATACCATGAGCCAACGTTTTCAATACATCACGTGATTGCGGCCCTTGCAGGTCCAGTTTCGCGGTTTTGAATGAAGCATCTTCAAAATGGGCCGAAGGATCCAGATGCCGGCGAAAATGCCGTGCGTTCTTCTCTATATTAGAAGCGTTGACAACGATCATCCAGTCTTGAGGGCCTTTGCGGTAAACGATCAGATCATCAATAATGCCGCCATCTGCATTTAGCATGGCGCCGTAACGACAAGTATTGAGGGGCATGTCCACGATCGTCTGGGTCACGATCGAATCCAATCCCGATCCTATCGCGTCACCTTTGACCATAAACTCGCCCATATGAGAACAATCAAAGATGGAAGATGATTTGCGGTTATATTCCCACTCGGCAAGAATGCTTTCATATTGCAAAGGCATATTCCACCCGCCAAAGCCAACCATCTTGGCGCCAAGGGCAATATGTTCATTGAGTAATGGAGTATTATATAAGGAAGTTTCTTGTGACATCAAAAAACTATATCTAAAAGAGATTTTAATGTAAAGATAAAAATAATTAAATAAACGCGCCTGACAGGACTCGAACCTGCAACCCTTAGTTCCGAAGACTAATGTTCTATCCATTGAACTACAGGCGCTTGAAATCACCTTCCGCAGCCGAAGCAATTGGGCCTTTTCCAAGTTGAGCTACAGGCGCAGAATTTCCAAAGACTAATCAAAATTGCATCCAGAAAAATTCAAGCCGACCGTGCCGTTACCTTAATACTTCCCAAAAAAACGGCCAGGCGCAAAACTACCACAGCCCGCTATTTAAGATTGTTATTCTAAACACACTTCTCACATTTGTAAAATGCTGATTTATTGTTAAGGGTATATAAAAAATGCTATAATTAAAGAAAGAGTAAACGACCACTTAACGAGTGATCCTATACGGCACTGTCTTTTTGATGGGCTTGTGCTGGGGCAAGGAGATAGATATGGGCTACAATGACGTGATGTACAAGATCAGGCAATGGGACAATCGCGCCGCCCAATGGATGGGGCGCCATTTTTATATCATCTTATTTGAAGCTATCCTGGCCATCATTTTCTTATTGGCCTTTATCAATGCCTTACGGCTGCTGGACACTAGTTTCGACGTCCATCAAGCCAGCGTCGCTGACAAGCTGTTGATGAACCAATCGATCAACTCCACCCTGATCGTCATGCTCTTGATCCTGATCGCCTTAGGGGTCCTCAACATCATCAACAGCAACTCAAGGCATCGCGGCATACTCAAGAACATTGAATTTAATTTGACCAAACGCCGCACCGACCAAAGACCACAGGAAGATTGAAAGGTTTTAAAAATACTCCTGGCACAGTTCTTTGATGTTGTTGATCACCTTGTCTTTAAAATTCAACGGGGTCTTGATCCCGATACTGTCCTGTTTCTTTTTCAAATGGTGCATCCTGCCCAAACCGATACTGGCCGCAAATAGCGTTGAATTATTAAGGCCCGGAGTTGTTGCCCCCATCCTCACCGGCGTGTTGATACGTTCTTCGATGCGTTCAATGGCGCCCGTCAATAACGAGCCTCCGCCGATCATGACGATCCCTTTATTCAAATGGTGATATAAATGCGAGCCTTTCACGACAGTTTCCAAATGGGTAAGGAAATTCTCGATCTCCCAGTTGACCGCTTCGCAGACCGATTCCCGACGGATCGGAATATAGCCTTTATCGCGTTTGACCAGGATCTCTCCTGATACTTCTTTAAGGTTGGCCTGGTTTGCCACGGCATGTGTTTTCTTGATCTCTTCGGCCAGGTCAAGGGTCAGGCTTAAGCGCTCCGCAATGGTCTGTGTTACATAATTGCCGCCCCATGGGATAAATTGCACATCGCCTACAATGCCATTCTTAAAAAAGATGACCGAGGTGATGTTGGCCCCGATATCGACCAAAGCAACGCCCAGCGCCTTATCATTGCGATCAACAGCCACATCACTGGCCGCGTATCCGCAAAAAGCAACACTGGCAACTTCAAAGCCGGCCTGATGCACGGCCTTGGTCAAATTGCGCACGCGCAGGCTGTTGGCCGTCAATAATAAAAGGCTGGATTCGATCTTCCTTCCGATCAATCCCGTCGGATTAATGGACGTATTGATGTCATCGATCTTGTACCATTGAGGAAAATCATGAATGATCTCCTCTTCTAAGTTCACCCCTAAAAGCTTGGCTTGATTGTCCACCTTGCGCAGGTCAAAGGGAGAGATCACCTTGGTGCCGCTGTCGATCAACGGGATCACCGCCGAGGAACGGCGGGTCGTCAAAATGCTCCCCCCCACCCCTAACTGAACAGCATGGATCTTGATGCCGGTCTTTTGCATAACGCCCTGCACGGTGCGCTGGATACATTGGGCAAGTTCAGTGATATCACTGATCGAGGCCTCTTTAAAACCCGTCGCCGGAGTTTCATAGACGCCCATCAGATCAAGGTTCTCCTCATCCTTGGCGCAGACAATGCTGGCCTTCATGGTATGCGTGCCCAGGTCCAGCCCGCAAAAATACTGTACTTGTGCCATTTTCTTGAACATGCCTACCCCTTGGTATCATCCATATTATTAGCGATCACCGGTTCCTTGAACCTTAGGTCAATGTACTTTACTCGATTGAGGTCGATCTTATTAGTCGAGATCAACATCTGCAACAGCACTATCTTATCTTGTGTATCCTCCTGGTCAAGGATGACATGCATATTCTCTCCAACCAACAGATCGATCTTCGATAGATTTCCCGCCTGCACGGCGTGGATATGCCATCGCCTTAAATACGGGGATTGCTTAAAGGCGTTGAGGATGTCCACGACCTTGCCCAATTCGGGCCCACGGATGGTCCTGCCTAAAAAAAGCCAATCACGGTCAAGCGGTATGCCGTACACTTGAGGCAAGTCAGCCGGCTGCAGTGTAAAATACAGGGCCACCCCTTCCGTGTCCAGGAGCAAATATTTTTTCTTATACAAAACCTGCATCAAAGGGTCCCGTTTTTTAGCCAGGATCAGGATCCTATCAGGCAATTGACGCACCACCCTTAATTGGGCTATATAAGGATAATGTTGGGCGATCTGATGATCAACTTTTTTGATATCTACTTTGAAAATGTTGGTCCCCTTAAGGTCTTTAAGGGCGCGCAGGTCGATGAACTGGATGGAGCGGTCGATCATCACATCCTTGATCTCAAACAACGGAGAGCTTGTCAGGAATTCTACGGCATTGACATACCCCGTAAACAGGACGAATCCAATGAATAAAAAAATAATGATCCGCAAAACTGCGATCGTAGATATCTTAACGCCTGATTTTTTTGCCATAAGCCAGATCTAAGAGTTTGATGCACACTTGAACAAAACTATATCCCGCTTCATGAGCGGCTTTAGGAAAAAGACTGGTCCCCGTAAATCCCGGAATGGTATTGACCTCCAGGATGTAAGGCTGTTGATTATCATCTATACGCAAATCCACCCTCGCAAACCCTTCACATCCCAGGACATCATACGCGGCCAAGGACATTTCCTTGATCTTACGGGTCAACTCGTCGGATATTTCCGCCGGGCAGATGTATTGGGTCGCCCCTTTTTGGTACTTCGCGGTGAAAGAAAAGAAATTGGATTTAGGGCGGATCTCAACTAACGGCAAAGGTTCATGGTCAAATATCCCGGCAGTAAACTCACGGCCGTTGATAAACTGCTCGACGATGACCTGCGGCCCGTACCCAAAAGCATTTTTCAATGCCGGTTCCCATTCCGAGGGGTGACGTACCATATGCACCCCGATGCTGGAGCCTTCGCAGGCAGGTTTAACGACCAAGGGGGTTGATTTGATCTGCGCCCACGCAGTCTTAAAATCAATATTCTTTCCGTCAGTAATGAAATAATTCAGCGGCACTGACAAACCTGCCGCCTTTAATGCTTTCTGGGTCAGGATCTTGTTAAAAGCCATTTGGCTGGCCCTTACCCCTGAACCGGTATAGGATATCTCCAGTTTTTCAAGGATACCCTGGATGATGCCGTCCTCCCCCAGCTTGCCGTGCAAAGCGATGAAGGCGATGTCCAAAGGTTCGGCCTGGATCTGCTGAATGATCTTCGTGGTGTCATCCGTGGTGATATCCATGGGAATAACACGATAACCTTCATGGGACAAAGCATCCGCCACGGCCTGGCCGGAACGCAGAGAAATTTCCCTTTCCGAAGAATATCCTCCCATTAAAACCCCAATAGTACCGAATGCTGAAGTGCTCATAAAACCCTTTCTGAATAATTCAAGACCTTGACCATGTCATCGGAAAGATGATAAATGTCCCCAGCCCCCAAAAAAATGACCATATCGCCGGGCTGGACGCGTTCTTGTAAATTTTTGATGATATCTTCTTTCTTCAAAAAAGTGACCTTGGAACCTAGTTTGTTTTGCAATTTCTCGAGCAATATTTCCACTCCGACACCATCCGCGATCTTCTCACTGGCCTCGTAAATGTCCGTCAATATCAATTCATCACTGACGCTCAAATGCTGGACAAATTCATCCAGCAAGAATTTAGTCCTGGAATAACGATGAGGTTGAAATACCGTAATCAGACGCTTAGGGGCGAATAATCGCGCGGCATCCAGGGTAGCACGGATCTCAGTGGGATGATGGCCGTAATCGTCGATCACTGTCACCTCATTGACCGTGCCCTTTAATTGGAAACGGCGTTTGACACCGGTAAAACTTTTAAGCGTATCGAACAGAACTTGATACGTAATACCCAACTGTAACCCCACGCTGATACAGGCCAAGGCATTTAAAATATTATGCCTGCCCGGCACAGAAAGCTTGAAATCACCCACCAGCGCTTGGCCTGAATAGCAGGTAAAAGACGAATTAAATCCATCCATGACTAAATTCTTGGCATAAAGGTCATTGGTACCATCCAAGCCATAGGTCATGGCCTTGACCTTTGACTGGCGTACCAGGGACAGCAATTTCTTATCCTCACCGCAGGCGATCAAACATCCGTCGCTATGCGTGCACCCGATAAATTTGGCAAAGGCCTGTGTTATACCTTCCCAATCCTTATAAAAATCCACATGCTCAAAATCCATATTGGTGATGATCGAATACTGGGGCTTGAAATAAAGGAAGGTGCCGTCGCTTTCATCAACCTCGGCGACAAAATATTTACCCTCGCCCAAGTTGGCATTATACGTTTTTTGCCCGTTGATGATCCCGCCAATGGCTGTCGTGGGACAAAGACCGGCGTTGATCAGAAGGCTTGAGACCATGGAGGTCGTCGTTGTTTTCCCATGCGCCCCGGCGATCGTGATCCCTACCTGGGCATTGACCAGTTGGGCCAGCACTTCCGCCCGGCGAAGCACGGGTATATTACGGCTCTCTGCTTCAATGAGTTCAGGATTATGGACCCGGACCGCCGACGAATAGACCACGAAATCAACACCCTTGGCCACATTACTGGCACTATGCGTTAAATGGACCGGGATGCCCCTGCCTTGAAGGCCCCGGCACATATCACTGTCCTTCAAATCCGAACCACTGACAGTATGCCCCTGGTCCAAAAGCAGGGACGCCAAGGTCCCCATCCCGATACCGCCAATACCGATCAAATGATAATGCTTGCCTGACATATTATCGCCTCTATCCTTGTAAAGAATCCATCCAGGCCTGATTCAGGTCGTCGATGGCCTTAAATCTTAAATAAACCTTATGAAGCGCTTCTGGGAAAGGTATATTATTTTTGATCTCCCCGCAAAGCATATAAAATTCTTGTTCACCGATGCCTGTGATCATGTAATGGACGACGCTTGCGGATTCAGAATAAAACAGGTCCACTACTTTATTATCCGTATCTTTATATAGTCTCATACTGGTGAGTTGTGATAAAGGAATAAATTGACCATTTTCAATCGCTTGTTTTACGATCTCATCAGACCCCAAGCGTTTGGCCTTCTCCTGATAGATGGCCACCCCTTCTTCAAACCATAAAGGGACCTCAGGCGTAAAACCGATATAATCCCTAAAAATAATATGGCCCAGCTCATGGGGCAGGATCGTATCAAAAAATCCGGTCGCGTCAGGATATAATTTTATCGTCCTGGCGCGGGCGAAGGCGACCCCGTGCGCCCAAAGCGCTTGGCCTCCATTCTTGACAAAATCATCACGGTCACTATAAATATATACTTTGATCTGCCTATCACCCCTCCAGCTGGGGGCATTCGTGATCCCCAGGTTATCGGTCACCCTCTTTAATTCATCTTCTGCCGTGTCCATCGTCGTCTGGACAAAATCCTCAGGGACACTGGCGCGGTAAAAAATATTAAAGTCCCCTCCGTTCATTTGCTGCCAATTGTTCTGCGGGTCATCAGCCAAAGATATATTGGCCATCAACAAACCGGCACCTATCAACGCTGGGAATATCTTCATAGTCCTTCAGTCACCAGTGCCAATTGTAAAGCCGCATCCGTTTGGAACAAACCCTTTGTCTTTATCATGGTCTCTTCCCTGGAATTATTGGAAAGCAATAGACGCGTCACCGCTTCTTTAAGGGAGAATTTGTTCAGATCTTTTTGTTCGACAATGATGGCCGCTCCTGCATTGGCCAGGACATCAGCATTGTACTTTTGATGATTGCCGGCAAAAGGATACGGGACTAAAACCGCCGCGAGCCCCAATAGCCCCAATTCAGTGACCGTCGCGGCACCTGCCCGGGCAATGATGATATCCGCCGCGGCATAAGCATGCGATATATTATTAATGAAAGCAAAGGTCTTGACCGGTAGATTCGCTTCCTGATATCGTTGTTCATACAACAAAAAATCCTTAGGGCCAGTCATATGGACCGCTTGATATTGGGCCGATGAAAGGTCCGTCATCAATTCAAAAAATATTTCATTGAGCTTGTGGCTTCCTTGTGAGCCGCCCAAGAGCACGATCGTTTTTTTATTGTCGTCCAGGCCAAAAGCAGTTAACCCTTCTTTGCGCGATGGTATGGAACTGTGATGACAGGGACAACCGGTCCAAACCACTTTATGAGGATCAAGATATTTCCGGCTTCCTTCAAAACTAATAGCCACTTTTTTGACTATCTTTGATAAAAGGGCGTTGGCTTTCCCGGGGACAACATTTTGCTCGTGGACCAAAACTGGGCAGCGCATCAAAGCGCCTGCCATCACCACCGGAAAAGACCCATAACTGCCAAACCCGATGATCTTGTCAGGAGCACACTTCTTGACGACACCAAAGGCCCTATAGATCGCCTGGACCATGATCTTGCTAAATTCGATCCAGCCTAAAAATGACCGGTCCACCAGGCCCTTGGCAGCGAGGGAATATACCGGAAAATCCAGTTCCTTGATCTTATCTTCATTGCCGCTCAGGACACCGGCAAAGCTGACATGATGGCCCCTTACCCTTAAGGCTTTAGCTGTCTCAATGGCCGGGAAAATATGTCCGCCGGTACCTCCGGTCGCGATCAGAATATTCATCAGTAGTCCTGTATCTTAGAAACATTTAAAAGCAAAGCGATGGCCACCAAATGAAAGATCAACGCACTTCCTCCATAACTGATAAAAGGCAAGGGCAAACCCTTCGTGGGGAAAGCCCCAATGCTCACACCCACATTGACCATGGCCTGCAGTCCCAACATCATCACAATACCGAAACTCAAGAAATATCCGAAGGCATGATTGGTCTGTCGGACCAGGCGTGTCCCCTGCCAGATAAAAAGGCTAAAAAGAAGGATGATGCTAAGCGTCCCCAAGAGCCCTAATTCTTCGCCGATAATCGAAAGAATAAAATCCGTATGGGCTGCCGGCAGATAAAACAATTTTTGCTGGCTGTGGCCCAAGCCCACTCCAAAAATACCGCCTGAACCCAAAGCGATCTGCGATTGGGTCAACTGGAAACCAATGCCCTGACTGTCCTGCCAGGGATCCAAAAAGGCAATGATCCGCGCCATGCGATAAGGTTCTTTGGCAATTAAATAACAGACGAGCGGCACGGCGGAAAAAAATATCAGGGCCAAATGCCATAATCTGGCACCGCCCAAGAATAACATCGTCAAGGTCACCACCGCAATTTCAACAGTGGTACCCAAATCCGGTTGTTTGACGGTCAAGGCGCAAAGGACACCCATGACCAACAAGGGAGGTAAAAATCCTTTCCTGAAACTCTTAATGACCTGCTGTTTGCGGTCCAAAAAATCCGCGGTATAGATGATCATGGCAAGTTTAGCTAATTCTGACGGCTGAAAGTGAAATACCCCCAATTTAAACCACCGGCGGGCACCATAACTTTCACTGCCGATATGAGGAATAAGGACCAGCAATAAAAGGACAGCGCAGATGGCGACCAAGGAGCGTGAATACGGCTGGATATGACGATAATCCATACACAAAACAAAATAGGAAGCGATCAGTCCCAAGCCCAAGAACAGCATATGGCGCTTAAGATAGTACAAGCTGTCCCCATAGGTCTGTAAGGCATTGACACAACTAGCCGAATAAATCATCACGATCCCTACACAAATGAGGGTGATGACGGTGATCGTTAAGTTGATCCTCTCCTGGCGCATATTATTTTAATTGCCTCACAATTTCTTTGAAACAACGGCCACGATGTTCATAATCATCAAACATATCAAAGCTGGCACACATGGGGGAAAGCAGGACACATTCACCCGGCCGGGCAACCTTGCGCGCGGCCTTGATCGCTTTTTCAAAAGAAGTGAACGTATCGACCGTCACAACATCCGCAAAAGCCTTTTTCATGATATCCCGTGCCTGGCCGATGGCGATCATATGTTTGACTTTTTGGGCCACTAAAGGCCTTAACGGCGGATAATCCAAATTTTTGTCCTTCCCGCCGCAGATCATGATCACAGGTTTGTCCGCCCTCTCCAGGGCCCATCGGCTGGCTTCAACCGTCGTTGATTTGGAATCATTGATAAAATCAATCCCGCCTAATCTGCGCACAAATTCCAGGCGATGCTCCACCCCTTTAAAGTGGGCAAATACCTTAAGGCAGATATCTTTTTTAATTCCCAGGACCCCGGCCACTTCGATCGCCGCGAGATAATTAGGATTATCCACTTCCCTTTTCTTATCCGGTTTATTGAAAAACAATACCTTGGACACAAGCCGCTTGGCCAGTTTCCGATGTTCAGGCTGAAGATAATTAAGGACAGCAAAATCCTTGGAATTTTGATTGGCAAATATTTTCATCTTTGCCTGAAAATATTCTTTCAGGTCTTTATGCCGGTCTAAATGATTCTGGCTGAAATTCGTCCATACAGCGATATGCGGTCTAAAACGGATGGTGCTCTCCAACTGAAATGAGCTGATCTCCAAGACAACCGTGTCCGTGGGCTTTAGGCTAAGCACGGATTTAGATAACGGACTGCCGATGTTGCCGCACAAACATACCTTGCGTCCGGCGCGTTTGATAATTGCCGCGATCACGGTTGCCGTGGTGGTTTTTCCGTTACTGCCGGTAACAGCGACTACCTGGCAAGGGCAGAGACGAAATGCAAATTCGACTTCCCCCATGACCTCAATGCCTTTGCTTTTGGCCCATTTGACCGGTTCTGCGTCCCGACGGACGCCGGGGCTTACAACCACATAGTCACTGTCTTCAATAAATTCCTTGGTATGCCCCCCCGCTTCAATGATCACATGCTTCGAAACACCCTTAATGGTCTGGCTGCTTTTACTCTCTGAAATTTTTGCAATCCCGCCCAGACGCAGTACCACCTTAGCCACGGCGATCCCGCTCCTGGCAGCGCCGATGATGGTCACTTTCTTGTTTTTAAGTTCAAATGACATGATTAACGGATCTTCAACGTCGTTATGGTCAGCATCGCCAAAATAATGGCCAGGATCCAAAACCGCACAATGATCTTGTTCTCGTTCCAGCCGGATAATTGCAAATGATGATGAAAGGGTGACATTTTAAATATGCGTTTGCCTGTAAGTTTAAATGAAAAGACCTGCAAAATTACGGAGCCGGCTTCAATGACAAATACGCCGCCCAAGATCACCAGCCAAAGTTCCTTTTTTATCAGCACCGCCATCATGCCCAAACTGCCGCCTAACGCCAATGAACCAACGTCCCCCATAAAAACAGTGGCCGGATAGCAATTAAACCATAGAAACCCAAGGCTTGCTCCGACCATGGCCGCGCAAAAAACGGTAAGCTCACCTGCGCCAGGCACATAAGGGATATACAGATAATCGCTCATCTCCACGTTACCGGTCACATAACTCAAGATCGCCATGGTAAAGGCAACGATCAACACACTGCCGATGGCCAGGCCGTCAAGCCCGTCGGTGAGATTGACCGCGTTGCAGGAACCCACCACGACCAAGACCACCCAGAAAACAAAAAACGGGCCTAGGTTGACAATCAAATTTTTAAAAAACGGCACATCCAGGTTGGTGGTGATATAAGGATGCAGGTAGACAAAGACTCCGACGATAAATGCGATCAGCACCTGCCAAAAGGACTTGACCCTGGCTGAAATCCCTCGATGAGGGCCGATCCCTTTTAGCTTGATATAATCATCATAGCCTCCCAATACCGCGAAAGAAAGACAGACCCATGAGGTCATGGTCACAAACATATTTGACCAATTACCCCATAATCCGACGGATAATAAAATACTACCGATGATAAAAACGCCGCCCATGGTGGGAGTGCCTTCTTTATTGATCTGGAACTGATCAAGACCAGGGGCGTCAGCACGTTTGGCTGATTCATGGATACGCCGCCTTTTAGTCAAATTGATAAAGATCGGCCCTAATATCATGCATAACAAGAATGCGGTGACCGCGGCCATGCCGGCTCGAAAAGTAATATACCGAAAGATATTGAAATGAGTTGAATTGGAAAAATATTGAGACAAAAAATAAAACATGAAATCCCCCTAACCTGAACCTTTGGGTGATGCCAGCAAAAATTCAGCTACCTGTTCCATCCGCATACGCCGGGAACCCTTGATCAGGACCGCATCCCCGTTACGAAAGACCTTTGCTAAACATTTTTGCGCGGTCTCTACATCAGTGCAAGCAAATACCTGCATATTTTTATTACGGCGTTGGGCACTGACAGCCATCATCCTGGCTAATTGACCAACCGTGATCAACACATCAACACCTTTTATGGCAATGGCCTCACCTAGGGACTTGTGTAATGCCTTGGAGCGGCCGCCTAATTCCAGCATATCAGCGGCGACAAATATCTTGTGCTTCTTGGTGTCAATGGCCTGCAGGGTTTGTAAGGCCGATCTCATGGACACCGGATTGGCATTATACGTGTCATTGATGAGCCACCCTTGCCCTAAGCGGACGATCTGCCCGCGCCCCTGAGGAAATTCAAATGATCTGAGTGCTTGAACAATATCCTGCAAAGGCACTTTAAACAATTCACCACAGCATACGGCGGCTAAAGCATTATAAACATTGTTAACGCCGCAGGAATCTAATTCAAACCGCTTACCGCGTACTTTAAAATTCAAATACCGGCCGCCGTGGATCCGGATGTTTGAAGCTCGACGAAAAGCTTTAGACTTGATGCCATAGGTCTTGAGCTTAAAAATATTCTTCCGATGGGTTTGACGGGATAACAGCGCGTCATCCGAATTAAGGAGAACCATATCTTGCCGTCCCATAAAAGATGTTAAATGCCACTTCTCTTGGAGGACTCCGTTGGTAGACTTTAATTTGGCCAAATGAGATTCGCCAATATTAGTAAAAATCCCAACATTGGGGCGCGCCACATCTGCCAGCCAAATGATGTCCCCCGGTTGATTTGTTCCGCATTCCAAAATAACGATCTCGTGCAAGGATTTTAATTTAAGTAAGGTCAAGGGCACGCCGATATGGTTATTTTGAGTACCTTCATTCTTTAAAATCCTGTATTTACGGCCTAACACCGCGGCGATCATTTCCTTGGTCGTGGTCTTCCCTGCAGACCCGGTCAAAGCGATCACCGGTATTTTGAACCGTAAGCGGTGAAAACGCGCAATGTCCCCTAAGGCTTTGATCGTGTCCTTGACCAGAATAATACTGACCTTCGGGTCCTTGACGACAACCGGTTGATGGACCACCAGGACACGCACCCCCTTGGCGCAAACTCCATCGATAAAATCATGGCCGTCAAATACATCCCCTTTGACCGCGATGAATAACTCGCCTTTTTTGATCATACGGGAATCTATGCTAACGGCTCCCACCTTAACATTAACAGGCCCATGGATCAATTTTCCATTTACAGCCTCTAGGATTTCATCGATTGTAAACATTCTTTCACAACC
The DNA here is from genome assembly GCA_964487685.1 of uncultured Planctomycetales bacterium. Classification (GTDB taxonomy): domain Bacteria; phylum Omnitrophota; class Gorgyraeia; order Zapsychrales; family Fredricksoniimonadaceae; genus JABDGZ01. Next base: position 19,845 of record CAZASA010000006.1, on the reverse strand, counting down.
TCTCGTTCATCAAAATGGATCGTGCGGTCTTTGAAGATCTGATAATCTTCATGCCCTTTACCGGCAATAAGGACAGTCTGCTCTTTTTGGGCCAATTTAAGTGCCCGGGCGATCGCTTCACGACGGTCGACACAGACCTCATAATTTTTCCTGGTAAATCCGGTGATGATCTCATTGATGATCGCCTGGGGATCTTCATTGCGTGGATTGTCGCTGGTCACGATCGAATGGTCAGCCAATTCACAGGCTGCTTGGGCCATCTTGGGCCTTTTAGTCCGGTCACGGTCCCCGCCACATCCAAAAACTAAAATAAGCTTTTCAACGCTGACAGCCTTTAATGATCTTAGGACATTAAGCAGCCCATCTTCTGTATGCGCGTAATCGATAAATATATAGATACCCTTATTATTCTCAACAGCCTCAAGCCTGCCGGGTACGTGGGTTAAATTCTCAATACCTTGACCGATGGTCTGAGGCTTCATACCTTCAGTCAATCCCCACGTAAAGGCAGCCAGGATATTATAAATGTTATGTTTGCCGATAAAGCGGGTGGAAAGCTTGATCTTGCCCTTGGGGTAAACTATTTCAAATACACTGCCGCTTAGATGATAAATAATCCCCTCGGCACGAACATCCGCCGGACGGTCAATGGCATAGGTCAGGACCTTGGCCTTGCTCCTTGTTAAGAGGCGACGTCCATAAGCATCATCAATGTTGATAACAGCAAAAGCCTTCGATGATAATCCCTTGAATAAGATGGCCTTGGCCTTAAAATAACTTTCCATGTCCTTATGATAGTCCAGATGGTCCTGGGTTAAATTTGTAAAAATACCGGCGGCAAAATCAATACCGCTAAGGCGCCCCTGGACCAGGGCATGAGAAGAGACTTCCATCACGCAATAATCAGCCTTTAAATCAACCAATTGTGCCAAATACCGCTGATTATCCAGGAATCCCGGGGTCGTATTCTTCGAAGGCAATATTTTCTTACCAATACGATAATTAACTGTCCCGATCACTCCGCAATGTTTGCCAGCGGCGTGGACGATCGACTCGATCAAATAGGTGATCGTGGTCTTCCCATTGGTGCCGGTGATGCCTATACTTTTGATCTTATCGGATGGTTTACCATAGAACCGTGGCGCTATCTTGTGCAAAAAATCTCTAGGGTCATCCACTTCCAGAAAAAAACAATTTTCCCCCAAAGACTCTTTACTATGTTTAACGTCAGGGCGAAAACGGACAATGACCTTGGCCCCTTTAGCCGCCGCATCCCTGATAAAATCCTCGCCATTGAATTTGGCGCCATTTAAAGCTACAAATAATCCGTCCTTTTGATCTTCGCGCGAGTCGCATGAAACAGCCAAGATCTCAAGCCCCTTTAAGAGGGCAGGTAAAGATTTGGTATAGATCCCTTTGATCAATTCACTTAAACGCATGGGCCTTTCGTCTAGCCTGGAGAATCATCATCTGTAGCGACGTCTCGCTGGGTATTGAGGTATTTCAATGAATCTCCCACCACCTCAGAAAATACAGGAGCAGATACCGAGCCTCCATAGTAGGCCGGATGAGGATCATCAAAAACAACAACGCAGGCCAGCCGGGGATTTTCTACCGGCGCAAACCCTGCGAAGGTCGCATAAAAATGTGAATGAGAATAAATACCGCTGACAACTTTTTGCGCGGTCCCGGTCTTTCCCGCCACCGTTACGCCGGGGATCTTAGCCTTTGTCCCTGTCCCTTCATCCACGACCCCTTTTAATATAACCTTCATCCTTCTGGAAGTAGCTTGGGAAATGACCTTGTCTAAAATTTGAGGACTATGCTGAAGGATGATCTGACCCTGGCTGTCCTTGATGTATTTGACCACAAATGGCCTCATATAGATCCCATCATTGGCAATGGCAGAAATGGCCCCGGCCAATTGGATCGGGGTTACCGTCACTTCTTGTCCTATAGGCACGGCCCCGATCGAGGTCTTGGACCAACGGCTGACCGGCTTTAATATCCCTGAAGCCTCGCCGGGAAGGTCAATACCGGTCTTCATCCCGAAACGGAAATGATGCGCGTAATTCCATACCCGTTGGGCGCCCAGACGCTGGGCTACCTTGGTGGTCCCGATATTACTCGATTGTTCAATAACTTGTTTAAAGGTGATCGTGCCGAGCGGCTCATGGTCATGCAGGATATGATTGCCCACGCGATAAGCCCCGTGCTCACAGTTGATCATGTCCCCTTCCTTGATCACTCCTTCCTGCAGTGCCGCCGAGGCAGTCACGATCTTGAAAACCGATCCAGGTTCATACGTGAATACAATGGCGCGGTCCGTGCGCGATTCCGGCGTGCTTTTGGATGCCTGCTCTAAATTATAGGTGGGTCGGTTGGCAAAAGCCAGGATCTCGCCGGTCCTGGGATCGATCACGATAATGCTGGCCCCCTTGCAATTAAATTTTTTATACATCCGGTCCAAGGCGCGCTCGGCAATGAACTGGATCGTTTCATCAATGGTCAAGACAACGCTAAACCCATCCACCGGCGCGATGTAACCTTTATCAAACATCAATTCCCTTGAATGCGCATCCCGAAGGATGATCGCGTGGCCCGGCTGTCCTTTTAAATATTTATCATAATCACGTTCAAGCCCGTCTAAGCCATTATTATCCAATCCGGCAAAACCGATCAAATGCGACGCCAATTCCTGATTGGGATAGAAGCGTTTGCTTTCCTTGATAAAACCAATGCCGGGTAATTTAAGGTCTTTGATCTGAAGATAAATGTCTTCGGGGACCTTGCGGGATATCCAAACAAAATATTTGTCCTTGTCCAATTTATCGCTGATCGATTTTGGATCGACTTTCAAAATGGCGGATAATTTTGCGATCGCCTCAGCCTCATCATGCTCCTGGTGCATGGACCGGGCGTTGGCATAGACCGAGTAAACCGGCAAATTGATGGCCAGGGCCCTCATATTGCGGTCATAGATCGTTCCCCGTCGTGGTTCCAGGACAATGGAGTGTTCATGCTGGCGCAAGGCGAGATTACTTAAGAAATCGGCCCGGAAGATTTGGATGAAGATCAAAAAACCGATGGAGTATGCAAAACCTACGAATAAAAATATAGACACCACGGCAAAACGTAGTGGATACTTGCGCAGGAACAATTTAACCTCTGTTTAAACTATTGGAAATTTATTAAAAAGTTTTATTCCCAGGCCTTGGCTTCTTGAGCGCCTAAAAATGAAAACAAACTCCATACCGGATTTGCAACCTTGGGCTTGGGTTGTGCCAAATGCCGCATCCCAACCGCCGAGGCACTTACTGTCATTACACGTTCCTGGTCCATGAACTGCAAATTATTATTGTCATGGTCCAAAAGCTGATTGCCCAAATTATTGGCGGACCTTAATGTCAGGATCTGATGGCTTAAAGCACCGTTAGTGTCATTTAATTCATGGATGATCTTTTCTTTATCTTTACCGTTGTAGGACAATTCAAATATTCTCATCTGCATATGGATATACAACAACGCCATGATTGTAGCAAAGGCGGCGATCTTAAAATATACTTTTAAACTCATCTAGTTCCTTTCAATGCCCCTCATTTTGGCACTGCGGCTGCGCGGGTTGGCACTTGATTCTTCATTAGAGGCCGTCAATGGCCTTTTAGTCAGGATGATGCCTTCCTGCCCCGACGCCCAAAATTTAAATTTATTTTTCACGATCCGGTCTTCCAGCGAATGAAAGGAGATCACGCACAAACGCCCACCCTTTTTCAACAGCTTAAAGCAATTTTCCAATCCCTTTTCCAGCTCGCCTAATTCGTCGTTCACGACGATCCTTAAAGCCTGGAATGTCCGTGTGGCCGGATGGATACGGCCACGGGTATAACCTTTGGGCAAAGCACGCAGGATAATATCCGCCAATTCCTTGGTGTTCGTGATCTTTGCCTTGGCCCTGTTCATTGCAATGAATGCGGCTATACGACGGGCAAAACGCTCTTCTCCGAATTCAAATATGATCTTCTCAAGCTGTTCTTCTTTAAGTGAATTGACCAGGTCTGCCGCTGTTTGTCCCTTTGACGCCCTGTCCATCCTCATGTCCAAAGGGCCTTCGGTCCTAAAGGCAAAACCACGGTCTTGATCATCCAGCTGAAAACTCGAGATACCAAGGTCCAGTAATATTCCATCGACAGCGCTTACTTCAAGACCGGCCAAAATTTTATCAAGACTGCTGAAATTCCCCTGTAACAAATCAACCTTTAAACCAAGGAACCCAAGATTATTTTGAGCGATCTTTAAAGAAGCGCCATCGCGATCGATCCCGATCAAATGTCCATGGGGCCCCAATGCCTTGGCCATCAATAACGCATGACCTGCCATCCCCAGCGTCCCATCCACCGCCACCCCGCCTTGCGGCAAGCTCAAAATTTCAAGGGCTTGGGCAGGCATTACAGGTATATGCCCCATACCTATTCCACATCCAACATATGTTCCGCGGTCTTTTCAAAGTCCCCGCTTGATTTGCTAAAGAATTCCCGCCAAGAGGCGGTTTCCCAAATTTCAATGCGATTAGAAATACCAATGACAACGGCATCCTTCTTGATGCCGGCAAAATCCTTAAGATATTGGGGGATGATAAAACGGCCCTGCTTGTCCGGTAATACCTCGACGGCCCCGGAGAAGAACATGCGGTTGAATGAACGCGCCTCACCTTTGGTGAAAGAAAGATTTTTAAAGCGCGCTTCCTGCAGACGCCATTCACCTTCGGCGAACATAAAAATACATTTATCTAAACCGCGGGTGACAAAAAATTTCTCAATGCCATTTTCCTTGGCCACTTCGCGGAAACGCGCAGGCAGGATCAATCGGCCTTTACTATCAATGCCATGGCTGTATTCGCCGTAAAACATAACTCCACTTCCCTCCACTTTGCTCCACTTAAGAGTGAGTATAGTCCTAGGCAAATGTGTTGTCAATATACAATTTTAATCAAATTTTCTTTAAAATTTAATGCGCTGCTGAAGCTGTGATCGCGAGGATCAAGAAACTGAAAGGGACTGGAGTTTTTGCTGCAGTTCGTTTAATAAAGGAAGTTCACTGACAGGTTTGATATCAATAATGACAGGCACAAATCCTTCAATGCGACTTAACTGCGCCATGTCCTGTTTAGACCACGGCAAAGGCACACCACGCCCATCACGCTTGATCTCTAAATCCAAATTCGCCGCGTTTAGATCGATACCACCGTTTAACATGGCGCTATCGCCGCCCAAACTTTTTAATCGCTCATTTATTACTGCGAGTCTTTCAGTTGCCGCCTTCCTTTGTGACTCTAGAGCTGGTGATTTTAATGTTCCAAGAGATACAACCAATCGGTCTTTTTCCAATCTTAAATCGTTTAATTGTTTCTCGTTCGAACTCACAGGTGCCTGTTGAGCAGCGGGCTTAAGTTTATTTTTTGCTTCTTGTAATTGACCCTCAAATCCTTTTCCCCGTGCTGTCCCTTTCTTGCCCAGATCAGGGCTTTTTTGATCAAGTCCCGGACGCGTAGGATTTGCTCCCACTAAAGGCTCAACGCGTCGATTATTATTGATCCCCTCGACCGCCATCGCCGGTGATTTTGATGCCTCTCCCTGTTCTACCATAGTCTCAACGAGATGCTCATCATAAGGCGTTATCTTCTCTTTGCCGGTGACGGGCATGATAGTGGTTTCAACGCCGTCATTAAATGTCCGCAAAATTTGACCAGTTTTAGAGTTAGATAATCTAATTGTGATAAATCTACCTAAATTATCCTCTTCAAAACCGATGGAAGTATATTTCCAATCATTAATATCACTTTGAACTTGTGCAATATAACTCCCTGGCTTTACCCTGTCATTTTTCTCCAGCAAATAATTAAAGGAATCTGATATTTTAGTCGTTTGACTCCACTCTTGCCCGCTTTCCGGGTCTATTTGAGTATTGTTGGTCTTGTCCAAAACATCAGTCCAAGCTTTATATTCTTTGGCGGCATCTTCTAAAGAGGGCATCTGCGGATTTTCATGATAATCTTTGATATGCTGTCCATCTTCGGTCATTCGCCGCATTATTGCATTAAATTGTCCTTCAACATTCATAGGTCCAAATGCGTCAGCATTGACAATAATGATACGCTGATTTTCCAATGTAAGATGCTGGTGTAATTTTAATAAGTCGCTTTCATTTAATCCCTTGATAAATAAGAAATTTACCCCATCCAGGTCCTTTGCACTGAATATTTTTAATTGAACAAGCGCTTCCTTGGCAGCAGTGACCAGGGCTTGGTATTGTTCTCCCTCTTTCATAGAAGACTCTAACTGAGGCATGGAAAATTGGCCCAAAAAAGATTTTTGATTGAGAGCATCCAAAACAGCTTGTTTTTCCATGCCATGCCATAAAACAGGAAGTGTCGTTGGTGCGGCATTCATTTTTTCAAGTTCATGGGCAATGCTCAAGATCTGGCCTCCCTTTCCATCCGATATATCTATGACATGAAAACCGCCTATAGTTTCAAAATAAACCTCCCCTGGTTTTTGATACCTGTGGATCCCATAGGCAATTATTTGGGAACGGATCGAGGCAAAATTAATCGCTTCACGAGTCAATAACATAAAATTCTTTGTTAACCTGAAAACTTCTTCGTCATTGGTGTAAGGCAAGAGTAACTTTCTTAGTTGTTCATCGCTCAGCGTGTCTTTTCTAACATCCTGGAATAAAAGCGAAATATTATTAATATCCTGGTCCTTAACACCTTTTTCTTGAAGTTTAGATACCATATCCTTCGAAGCTTCATTCGCCTCATTTACTTTATTTAACCCAGCCAACAAAAGACTGGTAATATCAAAACTTTCAATGGTGGCATGCCGAAATAGCGAGGGTTCTTTATAAAGAAGGTATCGAACAGGATTTTCCATTAACAAAAAATATCGATCAGCCCTAATCCGGGGATCATGGTAATCCATCCTCACCATTAACTCTTGGGCGTCCTTATATGCTTTTGGCAGTTCAGCAATACTTGATCGTATAATTTTGGGAGATCCTTCCAATATAAAATGAACATGACCATTTTTTAATAATAATGCCCTGATCTCGGGAACTTGGTCCTGGTAATTCTTTAGAGCGTCCTCATTCTGGTTTAAATAACTATCCACATAAACACGCCCCTGCTGAGGGTCTACAGAACGCATTTGATCGCGTAAAGTTAACAGGGAATCTTCCTTAAGATGGGCCTGTCCCATAAAATAAACCGGCCCTTTAGCTTCAATGGAATATGTCGGCGGAAAATTAAAAAAGTCACGATAACGGGTATCAGTCACACCGGGATTAATGACTCCGCAAGATACCGCAGAAAGCAAGATCGCGCCGGACAATAAATTCATCAATCCCCTGGTCCACGAGTTCATCGCCTGACTCGTCGTGCCGTTGTTAGTCTTTTCCTCAGTCAGGGGTCTTGCGGCCCTCTTCTGTAATAATCTTAGATTAGTTATTAGATGTATCAGTGCCTTGTATTGCCTGTTGTTTTTTAAAAGAGGCATTAAACCTTTTAAAGTCAGTTGCAATTGCTCTGCGTACATTTTTCGGGCCTTAGCATCCTTCTCAGACGTATCTCCAACGACCTTTTTTGAGAGCAAGGCCCTGAACAAATCTAATGCAAAATCTAATTTTTGATAACTGTCATTTAGCCCTTTGGATAAATTCTTCCAATCTTCCCTTACCTGTAATTCATACTTTGAACTCGCATTTCCTGATGCAAGTGCCGCGATAAATTTTCTCCTTACTTCTCCATTAATATATTCAAATGAACTCGTGAGCATTTCAGCTTGTTGTAGCAGCACTTCATTCGATATTGGTAAGCCTTTCTCTGCTTGTTTATTCAACTCAATGGCATTCATTATCACTCCCGGCCCCTCAAATTTATATGTATTTAGGTCTGTCATAGCATAATCTATTTGTGAAGGATCAACCGATCTTGCTGCTATTGCGACCTCAGTGCGTTCATTTAATGGTAATTGGGCCAAATCTGCTGTCCCATGGATATTTTCCATCACACGCATTGCCTGGTTCACAAATCCGCCCGAAAAATATTTCCGGGGGATGGTCTGCTTTGTGTAGAGATCAATGTCATCCTTGATAAAATTAAACACGCCTTTCTTAAATGCACGCAGATAACGCTGATAGATCAGTTCATTGGTTTTGGGGTCTTGGTCAACACCCTTGACCTTGGAGCGGTCTGCGTAAACCTTGCCTAACAGTGATTCTCTCAATGATTTTTTATACCACGCCGCCAGGACCATGCCGCTATACATCTGGCGCAACGGAGCGAAATTTTTGCCTTCATTGACCTCAATTTGCAATTGGGGCAGGATGATCTCTTTGACGACCTTGGAGGCCAGGGTATGGGTTTTGGTGGATGGATTTGTTAAACCTGTGTGCTTATTTAATGATAAATAATCCTCTTCCATCATCACCTTCAAATGGCTTTTGAGGATATAGGCTGTGTTTCCGCTTTCATAGACAAGCGCTTCGTCAGGCACGATCCAAACTTTATTAAAGGTATTGACCGGTATGTCCGTTGTCCCGTATTCCTGGCGCGCCCGCTCATAGATCGTGTCCCAAAATTTCTTCCCCAGACTTTCTTCGGGGTAGATCAAGGACGCGGTGATCTGTTTTAAAATATAATCCTGGGCCAAAAGATCACGGCCCATCTCGGTCTTGCCAAAATCACCAGAGATGATCCTGTTCTTTTCATACGGAGAAAGGTTCACCCATTGCTCATCATCCGGTACGGTCAAGGAGGCCAGAAAATATTTGATCAGTTTCTTATATTCAATTTGCTTCTGGCTTGGGTCAAGTTTCTTGTTCCCCTTTTGGATCAAAAAATCAAATTGCAGGGCATTATCAGGATGGATAGTAATACCCACCAAATGGGAAGGCTCAAATTCCGGACTTAAAGAAACTCGAACTCCGGGTTGCGGCATCCAAGGGAGATTTTGAAAAGAAGAAATCTGGGCATAAGCGCCCGCTGGCATCAGGGATGTGAAGAAAAATGCCGCTATAGTAGCGACAGCTATTGATCGTCTAATTTTAGTAAACATCTTATTTAAAGTAAAAAGAAGTCTCCCTCCCTCTTATATAAAGTATGGCACATAATCTATTGATTACAAGGTCAGGAAGCTGTTATTGAGAAAGCGCTTCCTTAAATACTGCGGCGGGAAAAATATCTTCGGGCTAAAGCCTCATCTTTTTTGATCTGCTGGACCAAATCTTTAAGGCCTTCAAATTTCATTTCATTGCGGACCTTCTGTAAGAATTCAACCCGCATCTCTTTTCCATATATATTCCTGGAAAAATCAAGGATATGGACCTCCAAAAGCAATTTAGGGGACCGTTCTTTGAAAGTGGGGCGCATGCCGATATTGGCGATGGCAGGGTATTTCTTTGCCCCCACAAGAACACTGACAATATAAACCCCTTGGGGTGGAATGATTATTGATCCATAATCAACATTAGCGGTGGGATAGCCCAAATTTTTGCCGCGCTTGGATCCCTTTACGATCTTTCCGGATACTGATACCGGTCTTCCTAATAATTTGGCAGCTGATTTTATTTGGCCATCAATAATTAATTTTCGTATCCGTGAACTGCTGATCACTTCCCCGCCTGCTTTGAATCCCGCCACGGCATGTATCTCATAGCCCGATTCGCGGGCCAATTGTTCAAACAAGGCAATGTCCCCTCTCCTGTCCTTTCCGAATCGAAAATCATGCCCAACATAGACGGCTTTGACCCCTAATTTCTTGACTAAAATATCTTTAATGAATTTTTCCGGCGGGATACGCGCAAATTTCCTGTCAAAACGAAGGACGATACATGCGGCAACGCCAAGCTTGTTAAGTAATTGAAAACGTTCTTCAAGAGATGTTAAATATTCCAATTTAACATCAGGCCGGATAACGTGGGCTGGATGGGGGAAAAAAGTGATGACGATCGGTTGGGCCTTAAGTCGCCGGGCCGCCGATAACATCTTCCTGATCAAAAATTGGTGGCCCCGATGCACTCCGTCAAAAATACCGATAGCGGCACAGGTATTTTTTAAGGACGGACTACCATTTAACGATATGATTTTCATTCAAATTTTCCAGGGTCACCGCGTTTTTGATCTCAAAAGGCCCGACCTTGGTGCGTTCGATCTGGGAAATACACGCCCCGCAGCCTAACACTTCGCCGACATCTTCAGCCAATTGGCGCACATAGGTCCCTTTGGAACAGCTCATGATAAATTCAACATCCGGCAGCCGGCATTGAAGGATCCTAAGCTCATCGATACGCACCTTGCGGGCCGTGCGTTCGACCTCCAAGCCTTGACGGGCAATTTTATATAAACGCTCACCTTGATGTTTAACGGCCGATACCATCGGCGGCTTTTGCTCAATGTCGCCGGTAAATTTTAAAAATACCTTCCTGATCGCTTCTTCATCGATCCCTTCATAAGGCCTTTCACTCAAGGTCTGACCCATGATATCTGCCGTGGTGGTCTTAAGCCCCAAGCGTAATGTCGCCCGATAAGTTTTATCAAAGGCCACGAATTTATCGAAAAGTTTGGTGGAATTTCCCAGTAAAATGACCAATACACCTGTGGCCATCGGGTCAAGGGTGCCTGCATGCCCCACCCGGCGCATATTAAAGGTGCGGCGAACAAAACCCACCACGTCGTGTGAGGTGATCCCTGCCGGTTTATTGACCACGACAATGCCTTGATAAGTATTTTGGACTGCGGCTGGAGTTCTCATAGTCTTTGATGGATGGCGGCACAAATAGTTTTTTGGGCTTGGGCCAAAGATTGATAGATCTTGCCGCCGGCGGCTTTTTTATGTCCCCCGCCGTCAAATTGCTGGGCAAGTACAGCCACATTAAAATCTTTTTGACTGCGCAGATTGATGCGTATCTCTTTGCGGTTTAATTCTGTCAGGATCACCACTACCTCAATGCCTTCCATGGAACGCAAAAAAGCAAATATCTTTTCATTAAGATCAAAGCTCTTGGAAAATTGGTCAATCACCTTTTTAGGCAGGGACACGCAATAAACCCTGTTATCATCAAGCAATTTGGCTTTATGCACCACCTGGGTAAAAAGCTTCATATCTCCGACCGGTATACCCACATAAAGACGGCTGTACATATCCGCGGCGGAGATACCAAAGGTCATTAATTTTTCAATAGCCGCATGACTGTGGGCCGAAGTGTTCTCAAAACGGAAGGAACCGGTATCAGTCATAATGCCCGCGTAAAGAAGCACGGCTAAATTCTTATTGAGCGGGAATTTTACTTCTTGCAGCATATCAAACATCATCTCACAGGTGGAGGAAGCTTTGAACTGGACCACATTGACTGAGCCAAAGCGATCGTTGGTCACGTGATGGTCGATGTTGATCAAGGGTTTGTTAACATCGATGAATTTCTTGACGCCGCCCACGCGCTCCAAGTCCCCGCAATCAAGAACAATGGCCGCGTCATTGTCCGCTTTCTTAATATCCCCTGCTTTTTTAAACAGCTTGATACCAGGCAAGAATCTCAACCATTCCGGGCAAACGTCCTCATTGAGCACATGGACTTTTTTACCCAGGCTTTTTAAATAAATGGCCATGGCAAGCACTGAAGCAAGTGCATCAGCATCAGGTTTTTGATGGGTGGTCACCAGGAATTGCTGATGACGGCGAATGGTATCCAATACGCTTTTAAAAGAATTCATTCTTTTTAATCCCCCTGAGCTGGTTTTAATTGATGGACTTCATTGAGGATCTGGTCGATCTGCGCGGCATATTTGACACTTTTATCATATATGAACTGAAATTCCGGCGTATAACGCAGGGGCACCCGTTGGCTGATCAATCGGCGAATATAGCCTTTGGAACTTTCAAAACCATCGATCGCCGCCTGAATACCTTTAGGGTCATCTGTAAGCGTACTGAATCTGACCCTGGCATGCTGCAGGTCTTTACTGACATCCACATTGATGATGGTCACAAATGATATCCTGGGGTCACGCACATCACCCAAATGGATGATATTGGCCAGTTCCCGCTTGATCGATGAATTGACTTTTTCAATACGCATCTTTCGGACTCCTGTTATTTATAAGCATTCCAAAATCTTAAGATCTTGATCGCTTCCTTCGAATTCTGCTCTTTAAGCACTTTATTAAAGTCTTTAAGATACCTCTGCGGCTTGATTGTATCAAGCACTTTAATTTTTATGGCTGATCTTAAAAGTTTAAGTGTTTTGGCCTCAATAGTAAACCCAAACCGTGCTTTAAACCGGGCCGCCCGTAAAATCCTGGTCGGGTCATCCAGAAAACTTTTTTCATGGAGCACGCGTATCTTCCCGGCCTTTAGATCAGCCTGCCCCTTATAGGGATCAAGGACCTTCCCCCATGTGCCAGGTAAAATATCTAGGGCCATGGCATTGATCGTAAAATCCCGACGGAAAAGGTCCTGTTTCATACCGGAAGCTTTGACCGCCGGAAATGCCCCGCCCCGCACATAGCTTTCTTCCCGTGCCGTGGCAAAGTCAACTTGGGAACCGTCGAATAAATGCACGGTCGCTGTTTTAAAAGCTGGATATCGCACGACCGATGCGCCCTGTTGCTTGGATGCAAAACTTTCAGCCAATCGGATAGCATTCCCTTCAACCGTGATATCCAAGTCTGTATTAGGGAGCTTTAGCATCAAGTCCCTGACCGGCCCTCCCACCAAATAAGCTTTCATTCCCTTGGCCTGGGCCAATAACCCAATGGATTTTACCAATCCCAAAGATTTAATATTTAAATTGGATAATAAATCTTTCATAAAATAAATCGGTCCTCTTACCGGACACTCACATTTGTTCGTCATTCCCGCGGAAGGTCGGATTAACCGACACTCGCAGTTGCTCGCGGGGATCTATAACAAAATTAATTCTGATTTGGATCCCCGATTAAAACATTCGGGGATGACATAAGTGTTAACTCCTCGGATGAAACTGTTTATGCACGCTTTTTAAACGTTCACGATCCACATGCGTATAGATCTGGGTCGTGGAAATATCCGCGTGCCCCAGCATTTCCTGCACCGAACGCAGGTCTGCGCCGTGCTCCAATAAATGGGTCGCAAATGTATGGCGCAAGGTGTGGGGTTTGATCGTTTTCTTGATATTCGCCTTGCGCGCGTAAAACTTGATCACTGACCAAAGGCTCTGGCGGCTGATCTTCTTGCCTAAGCGGCTTAAAAACAATACATCATTGGTCTGGGCCTTCAACAATTTAGGACGCGCTTTAAGCAAATATTTTTGGATAGCCTCGCGGGCTTTCATCCCCAAAGGGATGATCCTCTCCTTACTACCCTTTCCCACGGCCCGCACAAAACCCACGTCATAATTAATACTGGTGGTCTTAAGATCAGACAGCTCCGAAACACGTAAGCCGCTGGCATAAAAAATTTCCATGATCGCCTGGTCCCTGACTTCCTGCGGCTTTTTGCCCGAGGCGGCACTGATCATTTTTTCGATCTCGGCCTGGGTCAACACCGACGGCATTCTCTTCCATAATTTCGGCGTATCCACCAGGGTCGTAGGGTCTTCCTTGGCCAAATTCTCCCGTACTAAGAAGCGATGGAACATTTTGACCGCGGCCAAATTCCGGCAGATGGTGGTGGCGGACATTTCATGCTTCTTTAAGTCGAACATAAAATCAGAAACATGCTCACGCTTGACCGTGTCCGTTGTTTTAACACCTTTACGGGAAAGATGGTCGATATATTTTTCCAGGTCACGACGGTAGGCTAAAAGGGTATTGCGGGCCAACCCGCGCTCGACGGACAGATAATTCATGAACTCGTCGATAAACTCTTTCATGACGGATTAGCTTCCGGATTTCGCCGGAGTAACAGGCGCAGGCATCGCTTTAACAAAATGGCCCTTGATCCTGTCGTTCCGCAAATGGTCCCGCATAAACCTGTCAAAGCCCCGCAAATCGCTTTGGATACGGGAAATATTACGGGCTTGCCAGGGCAAATCCAAAGATTTTTGATAATAATCCAGGTAACCCTCCAACTTGACCAAATTCGACTGGGTCGGGGCATCCACCAATTCCTTCATCTCGTCTAAATGTTTGATCACTTCACGGATGATGTATTGGGTGTATCTTGCCGTATCTTTATCATCAATGGCCGTCCACAGGTCGTGATACCAGGCTTTGACCATATCATACTGTTCTTTATAATTATGCTCCGGATTAAGCTGTGGAGACGGATAATCTACAGGTTCCAGGACAGGGACAAAGGCTTGCTCCTCTTCTCCTTTTTTCTTCTTGCGGGTGAATTTTTCCTTTAACGTATCGCAGGAGCTTAACGATAAACTGAACACCAGAAGACCTGCGATGGCAAAGATCGCCTTCCTGTTAGGATAAAAATTAATCATGCAATGATCTCCTCGAATTCCTTTTGATTTAAAATAGTGACACCCCATTGCCTGGCCTTGGCAATTTTGGAGCCTGGTTTTTCACCGGCTACCAGATAATCCAGGCCTTGGCTGACCGAGGCAATCACCTTGCCGCCCTGATCTTCCACCCTTTGACCTGCTTGTTGACGTGTCAGGCCTTCCAACTCACCGGTAAATACGAATTTCTTGCCTTCCAGTTTATGGCCTGTTGTTTGCTTTTTATTTGCTGATAACTCTAAACCGGCTTCTTTGAATTTTGACAATAATTTTTTAACCTGCGGCTGTTTAAAATACTCAACCACCGATTCTGCCATCACCGGCCCCACCTCATCAATGCCCTGCAGCTCTTGGATATTAGCTTTAATAATAGCATCCAAAGCCCCCCCATGCCCAGCTAAATTTACAGCACCTTTAATGCCGATATTAGCAATGCCAAGGCCAAATAAAAACTTGGCCAAGGGCCTGGATTTACTGGCCTCGATGGCTTTCAATAAATTCTCCGCCTTCTTATCCGCGAATAGTTCTAAGCCTAATAATTGTTCTTTTTTAAGAAAATAAATATCCGAAAGATCATGGACCAACCCTTTATCCAAAAGCTGAACTACCACAGACTCGCCCAATCCTTCAATGTCCATTGCCCCCCGCGAGGCAAAATGGACCAGGAGCCGCTCCAGCTGTTTGGGGCAGGAAGGGTTCAAACAGCGATACGCCACATCAACTTCTTTTTCCTTCTGCACCTTGGCGTTACACGACGGGCATACCTTCGGAGGGACATAGGCACCCTGCGAATGCTTTTCAACCACCTTGATGATTTTTGGGATCACATCCCCGGCGCGCTCCAGTAGAACGCGGTCACCGGCATTGACACCCAAACGCTTGATCTCATCAAAATTATGCAAGGTGGCCCTGGCGATCATAACTCCGGCGCAAGGCACCGGCTCTAATTCTGCCACCGGTGTTAAGACCCCGGTGCGTCCGACTTGCACGATGATTTCCTTAATGTTCGTGGTCGCTTGATAAGCCGGGAACTTATAGGCCACGGCCCAGCGCGGGCTTTTTAAAGTGAAGCCTAATTGTGCCTGTTGTTTGAGGTCATTGACCTTAACAACGATCCCGTCGACATCATAACTTAGCCCTTCCCGCTTAAGCCGGTATTCCTCGCAAAATGCGATCACGTCATCCAAATTACGGCAAAGCCGGTTATGTTCATTGATGATAAAACCATAACTTTTAGCCTGCTTTAAGAATTCTGATTGCGTTAATGGCGCCTTGGTCTTACCCCACAGGCCGGCGGAATGGACAAAGAACCTTAAATGCCGTTGAGCGGTCAAGCGCGCATCCAAAAGCTTCAAAGAACCGGCCGCGGCGTTGCGCGGATTGGCGAACAAGACCTCTTCATTTTTCTTTCGCAGTTCATTGAGCTTGACGAAATCTTTCTTTTCCATATAAACTTCACCGCGCACATCCAAAAGGTCCGGGACTTTGCCTTTTAAACTTAAAGGGATATCACGGATCGTTTTGGCGTTATGGGTGACATCCTCGCCGGTGTCCCCATCCCCGCGGGTTGCCGCCAAAGTAAATTGGCCTTTGGTGTAGGTCAACGAACAGCTTAGTCCGTCGATCTTTAATTCCGCCATCAAAGCAGGTTTTTTCCCATCAAGGCCTTTAATGACACGCTCATACCATGATCTTAATTCATCAAATGAATATGTATTATCCAACGAAAGCAAGCTTAGCCGGTGCTTAATAGTCGGTAAATTTCCCTGAACCTTGGCGCCGACCCGTTGGGTGGGAGATGTCGCCAATTTCAATGACGGATAGGCCTCTTCCAGTTCAATGAGTTTTTTAAGCAGGCGGTCATATTCCTCATCAGAAATAACCGGCTCATTGAGGACATAATATTTACGATTATGCCCTTCGATAGCCTTTGTTAAAGCCGCAATTTCTTTTTTTGCTTGTGATTGATTCATATATCATCCAACCATCCTAACACCCGGTGTTAGGATGGTCCGCGGGAATCCATTACTTTACCGAAAAATTACTAAATTCCTTTTTAACTTCCACCCATTCAATATGCTCGCCTCGTATAAACGTGCCGAATTGACCTTTTAACCTGGATATTAATTCTTCAATCTTCTCACGCGGCCCTTCAACAACAGCCTGCACTGAGCCGTCGGAAAGGTTCTTCACCCATCCGGTCAGCGATAATTGATTGGCAAACGAAAGGCAAGTATAGCGGAAACCGACACCTTGAACAGTGCCGGAAAAAAGAATATGGGCTCGAACCATAAAATAATCCCCCTCTTTCAATTCAAAGAGGGGTCAGGGGATTTAAAAAGTCGGGAAGGTGAGATTTGAACTCACGACCTCTTCGTCCCGAACGAAGCGCGCTAGCCAACTGCGCTACTTCCCGAAAGCTACCAAAACATTACCAGAACATCTCTGAGAAAGCTTCGGGAGATGTGCAAACTTCCACAGACTTAATAGAACAACTTCTAGAAAAGTTTGCCTTCCCGAAACTTCTATAATCTTAAAAGGACATCTCTGAGAAAGCTTCGGGAGATGTGCAAACTTCCACAGACTTAATAGAATAACTTCCAAAGAAGTTTGCCTTCCCGAAAATCTATTACATAAGGGCGGTATTTTAACAGTCTATGGGCTTGCGGTCAACAACCATGACTTAAGGTTGTTCATCGGCTGGATATTGATGATCACCGGTACAAAACCGGAAGCGTTCTTGAGCTGGGCAATCATGGCCGGATCCAAGTGGAATTTGATCTGATCATCGGCATTCTCGATTCTCAAATCCATATTAGCCGTATTCAAATCAATACCGCCCGGCCCATTTGATGCCATAGCCGAATCCAAGGTATTGGCCAAAACTTTAAGTTTTACCATAAGCTCACGTTTTCCACTTGATGACATGATATCCAGCTTGGCTATCACAGTTCTTCGTAATAATTTAGCGGCCTCTGATTTGGTTTCTTTATCAAGCCTCACTAAATTCTTCAAAACAAATCCTTGTAATGATTTAACTTGTTTTTTCACTTCGAGGGTCCATAAATACTGATTAGCAAAATCTGAATGATTGAGAAGCTTATCTATTTCATCCCTCAATTCTCTTAAAAACACCTCTTTTGAAATAATACCATTGCTGCTCCAAGACCTTGTCTTTTCGGCCGTTGGCATTTTACTTGCCACCACCTTGCCAGTCACCACCCCTTGGGCAGGTACAAACATCAACCGGCCCGGAGATTTTCCCAAAGCCTCTTTTTTGTCTGGATCAAAACCTGGAAACTCAATGATGATCTTAAGGTCATGATCATAATTGGCATCAGCCTCTGCGGTTTGCCCCGAAATCTTTGAAGCCACCAGATAGGTAAATTTCCCTCTTGCCATTCTGGCCACGTCATCGGCATATCCTTTGCCCATTTCCGCCACCAGACGGCCATACGCTTCCGGGTCCAACGCAGATCTGAGTTGTTCTCCTCTGCCATGGATCACATTAAACCCAAGCTTGGAGAGTGCCGCTACGAATCTCTCGCTCAATTCATTGTTAGGAGGCAGGATCAGCGTCACCAGGCCTCCTTCTTTGAGAAGGACATGTATGTCCCTGAACATTTGGGTCGGGTGCTGCGCGTAACGAAACGCATATGAAAGATTGACCAGCCCATAATGACCGTGACGTAACTCATTTAATTTTTCAAAACTCCCCCAAAACTGATGGCCCGGCCTTGGTACCCCGCGCCTTAACTGTCCCTGGCTGATATCCATGTCATCCACGGACAAATATAATCCTTTCCCCAAGTAATGTTCACGCTGTTGATAATAAGCCCTGTGCAGGGTGGAAGGCCCTGAAGCCACGTCCAACACTGGCACCGGGTTCTCCCGGGAGGTCTTCAACGCATCGGGGATATCATTGCTGATCTGGTCCAAATTGGCCATATTGGCATAAAAAGATGCCTTATGGTCCAAAAGTTGGATATATATTTTTGAGATCTCGTCCCATATGGCTTGAGCATTTTCATCGGACTTTAAATGCAGGGCTTTTGTAAGTTTTTCCTGGAACTCTTTGAGCAGCCGTTGTTCATAGAGCGTCAGTGCGTCACTATTCTTGACGGTATTTTCTTCAATGATACGGATGATCCCTCCTTCCAGATCATCAATAGCATCCAGGATCTCTTTGGAAGGGTTGCCATTGATCATCATTTCAATGATCCTCTTTTTCTTCTCGTTGACCAGCGCCATGATCGCATCGATCGACACCGGATGGTCCAGCTCTAAATACATGATATCCAAGATCTTCCCCGCATAATTCCTGAGCTTGTCCAAGCGATGCGCGCGGTCGATGGCCTGGTTCTCCACCGAAGGTTTCCATTCACGCCCCAGGAACAATACCCCGTCGGCATTTGTTGCCTCGATCCCAACGCCCAAGGTCCCAATGGTCCCTACCATAAACTTGACGCGTTTACTGGGAGAGACCCCCGGATAACTGACTTCCAAAAGTAAACGGTTGAGCAAACGGATGTTCAGCTGCTGTTGAGCATCCAGATCGGCAAATGAACGGTTTCTATAATCCTGTGTTTCCTTGATAAGACGTACAGCTTCCTGGGGCAGGCGGATCTTTTCATGGCCAGGCTGCCATTGATCATACAGATCAGTGGTCTGGAGAAGTCCCTCAAGCCAACTGATCTCATCGGTGGATGTGAGCTGCTGACCCAGACCATCCTTGAGAATGGCCTCCTTTAGTTTGGTGGTGGTGCGTCCTCTGATGAATTGCTCTTGGGCAAATCCGGGGTCACCTTTGATGCGCTCATCCTGAAAATCTTTGACTTCATTGGGCCTTTCTTCCTGTTCCACGCCGCCGTCCACGTAGGCCACTTGACCGGGGAATTGACTTTCCAGCATATCCCTTAAATGCCTCGTACCCGGAACAAAATTACCCAAGATCATCAATGACCTACCCTGCCCTTCAAAATCTTCGGCTAATTGTAAGGCAGCATCCAACTTGATGGAATCTGCCTGGACATTGAAAACCTCAGGGTCCACTAAAATTTCCTGCATCCTTAAAATCTGGGTCAAGGCTGACCCTGAACGGCCCTGCATTTCTTCAGGCTTGGGCAGGTCTTCTCTGGCGAACTTACTGTATCTTTCTTCAAATTCCCTGGGGTTGTTAATCGCCATTTCATACATGTTCAACTGCGGATGATACACCCCCGGCAGTTGAACGGCCGGCGAAGCATTCCATTGCATGGTCCCTTTGAAAGGGTCAAGCCGAATGATCGAGTAACGCTTTTCCGGCAAGCCTTTGACCACGTCTTCTTTTAACCTGCGGATCATGATAGCAGCTAGGTA
>CAZASA010000005.1:0-60521 GCA_964487685.1 uncultured Planctomycetales bacterium | reverse complement strand
CCATGGTCGCAAAAACCATTTGCAAAAACCTGGAGCAATCCTGCTCGCCGTACATGTCTCCCCAGCCGTAAGGTTCTCCAAGCATCATCAAAGCTTGCTTATAAATATTGCGCGCGTTAAAAGCCAGAAAACCGGGATTAACATCCTCGGCATTCATATAAGCTTCCTTGATCTGTAGATTGCCGTCCTTATCCATCACCGGGATACTGACCGTCGCACGCCCGCCGTCAATATCGGATAAAGGCAGGCGCATCCCCATGCGCAAATGATCATCAAACCGAGTCATGGATTCATCCAAGAAAGCATCAGCCTTAGGCTTGATCACCACTGCGAATTCTTTATCTTGCGCATATTCCTTGACCTGGTCACTGTCCCCTATGGCAATATACTTGGATTCAACCCACCCATCACTGATGTCCGTCATCACATAATACCAAATCCCGTCGGCAGATGTATGGACAACAGCTACCGGTGTGCCGACATCAAGCCCGCTGTTTTGAAGCTGGTCAAATGCAAGGTCATTTTTTTGTTCATACAAGCCCTTATCGGTCGGCAAGAAACGCTGATCGGCAAAATGCACCACCAAACCATAGCGTGGTTCAACTCCGACAAGGACATTGCTTAAATTCATGTTACTCCTAACATTATCCATGAAATCCGCGTCGTCCCTGACGCCGTCAGCGGTGTAATAATGCTTAGACGAGATATCTTCAAGGGTCTTTTGAAGGTCATCTAAGAGCGATTGTGTCCTTTGGTCTTGGATGATGGTAAAGATATCCTTGGTTAATTTCCTATCCTTCAGGCTGGCATTGAACCGGGCGATCGCCTCAGGGCCCATGATCAGTGCATCCGGCGAGGGATGCCGGCTGATCCAGAATCCTGCTGTTATCATCGCGCGAAAGGAATGCCCTGCAATGGAAGGATTATCCTCAACGCCCTGTCCTTGAGCTAAAACACAGGTTGAAAGGAACAGCAACACAAAAACAGATAATGATCTATTTTTCATAAATAAATTGGATCGGTGTTTGAAGATCCGGATGAAGGCTTTTATGCACCGGGCAGCTATGGGCTGCAGCTTCAAGCATTGAGCGTTTGTCTGGGGGAATGCCCGGAGCCATATGCAAGATGACCTCGATCTTGCCGATCCGTCTGACCGGAGCTGTGATCATTTCCTTGCTGACATCAACAGTGGTCCCTTTTAAATCAATATTATGCTTGCCAGCTGCGATCCCCATGATGGTCAGCATACAGGAACCTAATGCCGCCGCAACTAAATCCGTCGGTGAAAAAGCCTCACCACGACCCATGTTATCCTTGGGCGCATCCGTACGGATGACAGTGCCTGAAGGTTCATGCGTCAGGGAACACCTAAGATCACCTTCATAGACCATATTTATTTTGACCATATTAACACTCTCCTTAGTGAATAGTTTCTGGGATGATGCCTTTTTGGACATAAACCGGCCTTATAAAACTCCTGAGTTTCGGCAGCTGAAATGCATACGTGATCGCTGCTAAAATACAAACTCCTCCGCCCCATAAAAGGGTATTATCAGCGCCGATCCTTGTTGCCAAAACCCCGGAAAATAAACTGCCGAAAGGTGCCAGCCCCATAAAAGCCATGGTATAAAAGCTCATCACCCTGCCGCGCTTGTCTTCTTCAACGATAGTCTGCAAGATGATATTACTCGACGCCATCTGCACCATCATCCCAAAACCTGCAAATAAAAGAATGGGAAGACCGACGATCAATAATGACGTACAGGAAAAAATTGCAATGGATACCCCAAACATGCCGGCAGCTATGGCAATGACCTTGCTTAATCCCCGGACATTCTTACGCCCCGCTAAAAAGATGGCCCCGGTCAGAGCCCCCAAACCGGATGCTGCCATCAATAACCCCAAGGTCTTGGAGCCGCCATGAAAAATATCCCTGGCAAAGACCGGCATCATGGCTTGCAATCCACCGGCGACCATGCTCATCACCGATAGTAAGAGCAATATGGTGCGAATCGGCATGAAATTTAACGCGTAAAAGAATCCCTCTTTAAATTGGAGCATGACTGAACCATGTTGACGGTTCGAACGCTCCCAGGGAGGTAATTTCATCATCGCTAAGGACAATAATACGGCAATATAGCTCAACGCATTGATCAGAAAACAAGTCCCCTCCCCAAATAGGGAGATCAAAATTCCCCCGATGGACGGCCCTACAAGCCTGGCCGCATTCACCATCGATGAATTTAGAGCGATCGCCTTGCTCAGGTCTTCCCGATCATTGATCATATCCACGGTAAAGGATTGACGGATCGGGATATCAAAAGCGTTAATAGCCCCCAAAAAAAGGCTAAGAAGAATAATGTGCCACACCGTTATCGTATGTGTTATATAAAGCGTGTAAAGCAAGATGGCTTGCAGCATAGCCAAGGATTGGGTAATGAGTAATAGACGATAGCGGTGATGACGGTCCGCGATCACACCTGCCAAGGGAGCCAGCAAAAAAGTGGCGATCTGGCTGGAAAATCCGACCAACCCTAATAAAAACGCGGAATTAGTCATGCGATAGACAAGCCAAGATACCGCGATCTGCTGCATCCAGGTACCTGTGAGAGAAATACTTTGCCCGGCGAAAAAAAGGCGGTAATTTTGATGGCGTAAGGCTCGAAAAACTGTTTTAATGTTCATATTATTTTCTAATCTAACACGTAGAATGATTATGCCAAGTAAAATTTCAACTCATCACTTTGCGACAGCCCTCAAAATCCCCAATATCCGTTTTTGGATCGGTTCCGTCGGGTTTTTTACCTTAGGCAGCCGGGCTTTGGCCGTAGTCATTGGTTTTCAGATCTATAAGATCACCCACAGCGCTTTAAGCCTGGGCTGGCTGGGGTTGGTGGAAGCCATTCCCGCCCTTTCCCTGGTTTTGATCGGCGGTTACGTGGCAGACCATTTTAACCGTCACAAGGTCCTTCTCTTGACCCGCGGCTCATCGTGTATTTGCGGATTAGCGTTGGCTATCCTGTCCATGCAATCCCATTCCCAATCTTTGATCGGTCTTTACGCCGTTATTTTTGCCGCAGGCATCGCCCGCGGCTTTGCAGACCCGGCCAACACTGCTTTTGAAGCCCAGGTCGTGCCTAAAGAAATAACCGTCAGCGGATCATCATGGATCGCCTCAGTCTGGGTTGGCTGTTCCATCATTGGCCCGGCACTCATTGGTTTTGTTTTTGAGGCTTGGGGCGCTTACGGCAGCTACCTGCTGATCACCGGATTTTTTATCCTATCGTGGTTTTCAACACTGGCCATCGGGCCTAAACCCCAGGTCATGCCTCATCAAAAAGAACCGATATTAAAAAGCATTTCGATGGGCTGGCGCTTTGTATTAAGCCAACAGCCGCTATGGGGCGGTATGGCCCTGGATTTGATCGCCGTGCTTTTTGGCGGAGTGATCGCGATCCTGCCCATGTTTGCCACGGATATCCTTCACGTCGGAGCCAGAGGCTTGGGGTTGCTCAATGCCGCTACATCGCTTGGCGCTCTTAGTACAATGCTTTATGCCACCAAACATCCCCCCATTGCCAAGGCCGGACGCAATTTACTGTTGACCGTTGCCGGTTTTGGACTGAGTATCCTTGTATTCGGATTTTCCAGGAATTTCGTACTGTCCCTGATCGCCTTGATGTTCAGCGGCATGTTCGATGGGATCAGCATGGTCATCCGGCGGTCCATGGTGAGACTTTTATCGCCCGACGATATGCGCGGCAGGATCTCTGCGGTTAGCTGGGTATTTATCTGTTCTTCCAATGAATTAGGCGCTTTTGAAAGCGGGATGGTGGCCGCCTGGCTAGGGGCTGTTCCCTGTGTAGCGGTGGGCGGATTGATAACCCTCGGGGTGGTTGGGATCACCGCAAGCATTGCGCCTCAATTACGTAAACTGCGTTTTGATCCACACACCATGGAACGGATTTATTTGCCGTAATCTTCCCCTGCAAAAGTTTTGTCCGTACTTTTTTGAACATCTTGCCCGATAAAAACACCTTCTTTCGCCATATTGCTGCTTTCCTGGGCAAACGGACTATCAGTCAATTTACTGACCTGTTCGTGGTAACTTTTCCCTGCAAAATCCGTATTTTCTGCTACTTCGGAATTGGAGCCAACAAAACCGCTATCTGTTTTCTTTTGGACGTCTTCTCCTAAAAAAGAATTATCGTTGACGCTTTTAGAATCATCTCCCACAAAAGAACTATTGATGGGCTTAGGCGGATTGCTCCCGACGAAAGAACTGTCTGTTTTTTGTTCAACTTCATCGGCAAAAACTTTATAACTGATGATAAAACCTGTCAATATCAAGATCAGAGCTGAATATTTTTTCATAATCCTTTAAAAAAGTCCCCGATAGGCTTCAGAACCGCCGTTGACTGCTTTTAAAAACGCCGGAAATTTTCTTGAAGGGATGGTGATCTCCGTGACTTTTTCATTGGTCACATCCTCGATGATCATCGTCATGCCCCTCTTGCCGTCATCATCGGCGAAATGTTTTACATAGACGCTAAAGTGTGCCCCTAAATAATCCCATTCCACCAGATCTTGTAATTTAGACATATTACCCTTTCAACTTTTTTAAAAACCCTGCCAGTTCACGCCCCAAAGACTCGATAGTGGATTGTTGTTTGGGGTCTTTAAGTTTTCCCTCGGCATCAAAAGCTTCATGCGCTTTGGGTACAGCGACTTGATTGGGAAGGACAATGACCTGGATATTCGATAACAGCGAACGGACAGTGACCAGACTGCGTAAACCGCCCAAAGCACCCGGAGAGGCACTCATCAAGGTGACGACCTTTCCCGCAAAACAAACCAGAGGGGCTTCATTAGGTGACGGACGCGAGGCCCAATCAATGGAATTTTTTAATACCCCGCTGATACTGCTGTTATATTCCGGCGCTGAAATTAAAAAACCATCATGGGCCGTCATCAAAGCCTTTAGTTTCTTGGCATTCTCCGGAATGCCCTGCTCTGCTTCAAGGTCTCCGTCATAAAGAGGCATGGGGATATCTTTCAGATCAAGGTAGGTCACGTCAGCACCAGCATTTCGGGCAGCATCTGCCGCGATTTTTACGAGCTTCTTATTAAAAGAATCTTTACGCGTGCTGCCGGCAAAAGCAAGGATTTTAGGGATATACGTCATATTTTATTCTCCTTTTTAATTAACCAAATGTAAAAGCGTAAACTGATGTTCCCTCGGACGGAAATTCCAGGTGAAGAGTGTGGGTTTCTGGTACCCCGTTAAGATCAATTATATTATAAAGCCGCTGTTGGTCCAAAATAATATCGTCCATTGGCTTACCATCTAACCACACCTTGACCTTATCCCCTGCATGCGCCGGTCCAATGACCAAATAGACCTTGTCCGCATGGAATGTTAATTCTAATCCAGCTCCGGCACCGGATATGGCAGATTCAGCCTGCTGCCTCCAGGCGCCTTTAAAATCGAGATGATCAGGAGCCGCCAATTGACGCATGCGGCGGGTGCCTAAATAAGTCTCTGGAGTGATCATTCGTTGAGGGGATTGGTCTTTGACTTTACTTAAATCACCCTCAATGGTCTGCCCATTTTCTTTTAGTAAGGCGCGTATCGCTTCTTCCATATGATCGTAACTGCCTTCGCCATAATGGGTGTGCCGTATATGCCCCTTGGCATCGATCAAATATTCCGCCGGCCAATAATGATTCTGATAATTCTTCCAGGTCCCATAATCATTGTCCAAAGCCACCGGATAGGTAATATTGAATTGTTTGATGGCATTTTGGACATTTTGGGTCTCACGCTCAAAAGCAAATTCCGGTGTGTGAACGCCCAAGATCACAAGACCATCATCTTTATAACGCTCATACCAGGCCGTCAAATGCGGCAATGTCCTGACACAATTGATACAACTATACGTCCAGAAATCAACCAACACCACCTTGCCCCGTAAACTTTGCATTGATAGGGGTATCGTAACATTGAGCCATTGGGAAATCCCCTCAAACTCCGGTGCCGGCCCTCCTTCAGATAACAATTTTTGGTCGCTCTCAGTGATCGACTGCGCTTTTCGGCCTGCCAATTTATCCAATTCCTTTTGTAACGTATTATTGTTCTCAAATTGACCTAAAAACTTACTGTAACCGGGAAAAAAATTAAGCACGCGGGCTTGAAGCACCTGGGCATAATTAGTATAGATCAAAATAGCCGTGACGATCATGATCAGCCCAAAACCCTGCTGGATCAATCCGGTGTATTTATTGACCTGACGCATTTTCTTAAAAAATCCAGCACTGAAGGATGAAAAAATATACAACGGGATCCCAAGCCCAAGGACATAGGCCAGGGTTATGGCCACGACCTTGATATTCACGGATTGTGTCGCGGACAAGGTGGCGATCGTCGCCAGTATCGGCCCGGCACAGGGCGCCCAGACCAGACCTAATGAAATCCCCGTCACCAGGCCTGCCCCAAATCCAGTCCCTTCCTTTTTAAATTTCGATTGCAGTGGCCCGAGTAGATTATTGATGAGAACTTCAAATCTTGCCCCCAACGGCGGGATAAGCATGGACAATCCCAGCAAGGCGATAATAATAACAGCCACCAAACGTAAACTATTGGGATCGATCGGAAATATTTTGACGATGTAGGAAATGCCAAGTGTGAAGACCGTAAAGCTCGTCATGACACCCAAGGTTATTCCCAGCGATTTTCTTTTTCCACCGCCTGACGAAGCTGAAAATACGATCGGCAGCAGCGGCCATATACAAGGCGCTAAGATCGTGATCAGACCGGCTAAAAATGAAAATATAAGTAAGGTAAGCATTATCCTCCGGTGGCAAAGCCTGGATACAACGTCATTCCCCCATCAGCAAAAATAGTTGTTCCGGT
Organism: uncultured Planctomycetales bacterium; assembly: GCA_964487685.1. Lineage (GTDB taxonomy): Bacteria > Omnitrophota > Gorgyraeia > Zapsychrales > Fredricksoniimonadaceae > JABDGZ01. The sequence continues at coordinate 53,608 of CAZASA010000005.1, read as the reverse complement.
AACATAATCTGAATAATCCGAGGCCAACCATACGGCCACATGGGCTATGTCCTCGGGCTCACCAACCCGCTGATACGGGATCAGGGTCAATAATTCTTTGAGGGCTTCCGGTGTGGCCCAGGCATCATGATTGATGGGGGTCTTGATGGCACCGGGTCCGATACTATTAACACGAATTCGATACGGAGCTACTTCCTGGGCAATACTTTTCATCAACAGCATGACCCCGCCTTTGGAAGATGCATAATTGACATGACCGCCCCAGGGGATCACTTCATGCACAGAGCTCATACAGATGATCTTGCCTGCGGCACAAGACACTTTTTCAACCACCCCGCGTCGTTTAAATTCTTTGACAGCTTCACGGGCGCAAAGGAATTGTCCGGTTAAGTTTACATCGATCACAGCCTGCCACTGGGCCAAGGTCATCTGTTCTAAAGGCGCGTCCCTTTGAATGCCGGCGTTGTTGACCAGGATATCAATGGTCCCGAATTTCTTGAACATTTCCTGAAACATGGCCAACACCTGCGGCTCCTTGGACACGTCGGCCTGGACCCCGATGGCTTGACTACCATAGCTTTTGATCTCTTTGATCATTTCTTCGACTGTCCCATCATCAACAACATAATTAATGACGACCGATGCCCCTGCTTTTCCCAATGCCAAAGCAATGGCCTTACCAATGCCTGAGCTGGCACCGGTGACCAGGGCCTTTTGCCCTTTGAGGATTTTATTTGTCTCCATTTTTGGCATGCAAGGCTTGGGATAATCTTTTCTGTGATAGATATTTCGGACCATAGTTCTCTCTCCTTAAAATTAATCGAAACCCTTATATTCTGCCTGTTGCTGGATAAGCTTTGCCACGAGCGCCGTCCACCCGGCTTGATGCGAAGCCCCTAATCCGGCGCCATTATTGCCGTTGAAATATTCATAAAATGAAAGAAGGTCTTTCCAATGAGGATCATGCTGGAATTTGTCGACGGCCCCATACATCGGTCGACAGCCTTTGGCGTCAGGGACAAAAATGTTGATCAATCGCTGCGAAAGCGCGCTGGCTAGGTCCCATAAATTCAAGAATTTACCCGAACGGGTTGGGAATTCCACCTTAAAATCATCACCGAAATAATAATGGAATTTTTGCAATGATTCAATAAGCAAAAAATTGACAGGGAACCATACAGGCCCGCGCCAATTAGAATTGCCGCCGAACAATCCGCTGGTGGACTCTGCGGGTTCATAATCCACCCCATAGGTCTGGCCATTTAAGGAGAAATTATACGGTTTTCCATCGTATACTTTGGATAATGATCGAATACCGTAGGGACTTAAGAATTCCGCTTCATCCAGGACCTTTTGCAAAATGCGTTTGAGTTGGTCCCCATCAACGATCGACAATAACCGACGGTCGCCCTGGCCTTTTCTTTCCATGCAGGTGACATTATTTGTCAGGTCAGTACGGTGCTGCATAAACCAATCCACCCGTATCTTAAAATTAGGCAGGGCTTCCCATACCTTGGGGTCAATGGTCTCAACGGCAAAAAGCGGCAGGACACCGACCATGGAGCGGACTTTTAAAGGAAACTGCTGCCCGTCAGGCAGGCGTAATACATCATAAAAAAAGCCGTCTGTTTCATCCCACATATTGATCCCCTTGGGGCCAATACGGTTCATGGCCGCGGCAATATAGAGAAAATGCACATAAAATTTACTGGCAATATCTTCATACGAGGGATCTTCAGGGGCCAATTCCAGGGCAATAGCCAGCATATTCAAACAATAGATCGCCATCCAGCTGGTACTGTCCGCCTGTTCCATGTGTCCGCCGGTAGGCAGTTCGGTCCGGTTAAAAACACCGATATTATCAAATCCCAGGAATCCGCCTTGAAAAATATTATTGCCTTCGGCATCTTCCCGGTTGATCCACCACGTGAAATTCATCAGCAGTTTCTGAAATACACGCTCCAAAAATAATTTGTCCCCTTTGCCATTCCTGCGCTTATCAATACGATAAACACGAAGTGCCGCCCATGCTTGAACCGGCGGGTTGACATCACTAAAGTTCCATTCATAGGCTGGTATCTGTCCGTTAGGATGCATATACCATTCGCGGGTAAGTTTGATCAGCTGTAACTTGGCAAATTCCGGGTCAATGATCGCAAAAGGAATGGTATGAAAGGCCAGGTCCCAGGAAGCAAACCACGGATATTCCCATTTATCCGGCATGGAGATCACGTCCTCGCTATACAAATGACGCCAGTCTTTATTGCGGCCGGATTTTCTGCTATCCGGCGGAGCAGGCTCGGCACTATCGCCCTCAAGCCATTCTTCCACCACATAATGATAAAATTGTTTGTTCCATAACAAAGAAGAATACGCCTGACGCTGGATGTAACGCATGGGATCTGAAAGTTTAAAAGGACATACTTTCTGATAAAATTCATCAGCTTCTTTTTGCCGGGACGTAAAAATCCCTTCAAAATCATTTCCAAAAGGTTCTTTAATATCTTTGATGTTGGCTAAACGTAAATGGACCTCACGTGTTTCACCCGCCGGAATGGCCAAGATATAATGCGCAGACATCTTGGTACCGGTTTGCGCCGGATTGACTGTTGACTTGTTTCCTGAGACCACATATTCGTGGATGCCGTCTTTAACATAGGCCGAAGTATTGGGAACGCCAAAGACCCTTTGCGTGTCCGTGTCATTTTCCGTAAAAAGCAATTCTCCTGCCCCCTGGCAATATAGAAAATAATCACCCAATTCTAAATGGGAAGCCTGGATGACATTGATATCATTATTGGAAGAAATTACTTTTAAAGATGGTCTCGTCGAATTATCCCAACTCCAGGTATTACGGAACCATAAAGCAGGCAATAGATGGATGACAGCTTCCTGCGGGCCTCGGTTAGCCACTGAAATACGAACCAGGATATCTTCAGGCGTATTCTTGGCATATTCAGTGGTGATATCAAAATAACGGTCCTCATCAAAGATCCCGGTGTCTAAAAGTTCAAATTCAGGGTCTTGACGGGTACGGCGTTGATTTTCATCCAGTAACTGTTTATAGGGATAGGCTTGTTGCGGATATTTATAAAGTAATTTCATATACGCATGGGTAGGCGTATTATCCAGATAAAAATAGTATTCCTTAACATCCTCACCGTGATTGCCTTCCTTACCGCTCAAACCAAAAAGACGCTCCTTTAAATGAGGATCAACGCCGTTCCAAAATACCGGCGCAAAACACAGAAGCTGCTTGTAATCAGAAATACCGGCAATACTGTCCTCGCCCCATCGGTAAGCGCGCATCCGGGCGTCGTCATAGGTAAAATATTTCCAGGCTTCGCCGTCAGGGCTGTAATCTTCACGCACATTTCCCCATTGGCGTGCCGTCAAATACGGCCCCCAATGGTGCCAGACGGTCTTTTTAGCATGGTCATCTTGAAGGCGCTTTTCTTCGGCAGTAAGTTCGGGTGTCATTTTAATATCTTCTTTAAATGGTCAGCTACTCTAAGGGCATTGGCCATGATAGTAAGGCCCGGATTGACAGCGGAACTGGAAACAAAGAAACTGCCGTCGATGACATACAAGTTTTCCAGATCATGGGCTTTACAATTGATATCCAAGGCTGATGTCCTGGGATCCGTGCCAAAACGCACCGTACCCACTTGATGAGCGGTACCTGCGATCGGTATTTTTTTGGTCAAGTACGCTGAACGGCTAAAAAGGACATCATGGCAATTGATCTTGTTTAGAAGGCCTTTTAATTTTGCTGTCAGACGCTTATGTCCTTCCAGATTATTAGGCGTGTAGTGAAGGGAAATATGGCCCTGTTTATCGATGAGCACACGGTTGTTGGGATCAGGCAGGTCTTCCGAGCACAACCAAAAATCAATGGCATGGCGGGCAAGGGCATCCAGGACAAATTTAGGCACGAATTGGGGCGCATCCCCTTTAAGGATCTCACCATCGGTCTTACCCAGCATTTGGATATGACCCATCGGGAATTCCCAGTCAGGAGTGGCAAAATAAAAATCATTCAATCCCAGGGTCTTTTGGAAAACTGTCGAATTTGAATTCTTGGAAACAGCCATAAAAGCGGAATTATTATGCGCCATATAATGACGCCCCACCACGTCGGAACTGTTCGCCAAGCCGTGGGGGTGTTTTTCGTTGGCTGAACGCAGCAATAATGCCGCGGAATTGATGGCCCCGCAGGAAACCACCACTGTATCAGCGCTGTATTGTTCAAGAATACCGTTACGCTTGGCATTAACAATGCTTACCCTTCGCCCCGAGGCGTCGGTTTGAAGCTGGGTCACCAAGGTATCGGTCAAAAGTGTTACATTAGGAAGTTTCAATATGGGACGGATACAGATCATCTCAGCGTCGGATTTAGCATGAAGCAGGCAAGGGAAACCGTCACAGGTTGAACAACGGATGCATTTACTGAATGGTTTGTTCTTTTCAATCAGTCGGATACCTAAAGGCAAAGGAAAAGGATGATGGCCTATTTTCTCCAGGTCATCGGAAAGCTCTTGGATACGCGGCTCATGCCTGACCGGAGAAAAAAGATAGGGTGCGCTTGCCGGACCTTCGGTCGGGTCAACCCCATGCTCACCATGGACATCGTAAAGGTGTTCGGCCTTGGTATAAAAAGGCTCCATCTGTGCATAGGAAATCGGCCACGCCGGGGAAATGCCTCCATGATGGCGCAGGTCGCCAAAATCCTCAGGGCGCATGCGTAACAGCGCTGCCCCATAAACCTTGGTATTGCCGCCGACATAATAGTGAATGCCCGGATGAAAACTTTGACCGTTCTTATCAATCCAAATTTCATGGGCATTGTACCTGGCATTGGTAAAAACAGCCCTTGAGTCCCAATTGTCCTTTTCCTGAGGCAAGAATGGGCCTCGTTCCAGGACCAGGATACGTTTTCCCGTCGGGGCCAAGGCATGGGCCAGGGTGCCTCCACCCGCACCTGTACCGATGATGATCAGATCATAGTGATTGATGGCCATAATGATGTTCCCTTTGTTATGACCTATCTATAAAGACTTTATTCTTGTCAAAACGGACTTTCTTTTGCTGGGCATAATTGTCATCGAGGGCTCGATAACCGATGGCGCAAAGGACTACTGACTCAAGGCCTTCTTGCGGTAATTTTAAGATCTCATCAAATTTATGAGGGTCAAATCCTTCCATGGGGCAGGCATCGATCTTGCGATGGGCGCACTCACTGAGGAATATCCCTAAGGCGATGTAGACCTGGTTTTTCATCCATTGGGAGACCGCTTCAGGGCTTTTGTCCTTGAGTGAGGCCATCATCATTTGTTCATAGCTTAATAAAGATTCTTTGGTCACACCGCGGACTTGGGCGATCAAGTCAACGTAACGATTGACATAATCGTCATCCATGGTCTTTAAAGCGCAAAAAACAATAAGCGAATCCGCATCTGTTACTTGGGGTTGGCCCCAAGCGTGAGGCCTTAATTTTTTTCTTAATACCGGGTCATGGACGATAACGAATTTCCACGGCTGTAAGCCGTAGGATGAGGGAGAAAAACGCAGGACTTCTAAAAGTTCGGCGAAGTCCTTTTTTGAGATCTTTTTAGAGGAGTCGAATTTCTTGGTGGCATAACGCCAATTCAAATCGTTGTTCATACCGCTCCCAAGGAAGGAAACTGAAGGCCTAAAAAAACCCTCTGCAACCTTGCGGTCACAGAGGGTTTGGAAATACAAGAACTTGATTCTTATATTTTTACAACGTTTTGAGCTTGTTCACCCTTAGGGCCGTTGACGATTTCGAACTCAACATCTTGTCCTTCGCCGAGTGATCTGTACCCTTCACCTTGAATTGCAGAGTGATGCACAAACACGTCTTTGCCGTTTTCAGGAGTAATAAATCCAAAACCTTTTTGGTCGTTGAACCATTTTACTTTACCTTTAACCATAATCTTTGAAACCTCCTTTTGTTCTGTACTTGAGTCCCTTTGCGTGATCCATAAAAAAACCGCGAGGCTTGTAAACCCACCTTGCGGTCATAGATCACAATCCTTGAATCGAACTCGTATGATAGTATGCATGACATTTATTCATTTGTCAAATTATATTATTGATTTTCTTTTTTTGATGCTTCTAAATATTCCCAACGTTGATAAGCCTCTAAAAGTTCCTGGGCCACGCTTTCAGAACGGGCATTAACGCGGGCGATCTCCTGAGGATCTCTGTGATAAAAATTAATGTCCGCCAATAAGGTAAATATTTCATCTTGCTCAGCCTCGAGCTTTTCGATTTTCACCGGCAGGCCTTCCAGTTCGCGCTCTTCCTTGAAAGAGAGTTTTCTTAATGTAAGCGGCTTTAAGGGTTTTTGTTTCTCGTGGGGCAAGCTCAACTTCGGCTTTTCGCCAGGCGTTTTGACTTGGCGTTGATTGACCCAATCATCATAGCCTCCCGGAAATTCCCCGATCTCGCCCTCCCCTTCCATGACCATGGTTGAGGTGGCCACATTGTTCAGGAATGAACGGTCGTGGCTGACTAAAAGAAGGGTCCCGGAATAATCCATCAATAACTCTTCTAAAAGCTCCTGGGTTTCGATATCCAGATCATTGGTGGGTTCATCCATCACCAAAAAATTAGATGGTTTAGTAAAAAGCCTGGCCAAAAATAACCGGTTGCGTTCACCACCGGAAAGGACCTTGACTGGTGTGCGCGCACGGTCAGGGGTAAAAAGAAATTCCTGCAAATACCCGATGATATGCCGTGGCTTGCCGTTGATCGTCACGGTATCACCGCCGGGACAAACACTCTCGATGACAGTCTTTTCTTCATCAAGCTGCTGGCGCAATTGGTCATAATAAGCAATTTCCAAATTGGTCCCTAAACGGACCTTTCCTTTTTGAGGCGCCAATTGACCTAATAATATCCTTAACAGGGTGGTCTTACCACAGCCATTAGGACCAATGACACCGATCTTGTCCCCGCGCATGATCTGGGTTGAAAAATCCTTGATCAGGCATTTGTCTCCATAAGCAAAGCCAAGATGAGAGGCTTTGATCACCAAATGCCCTGAATCTTCTGCTTCCTGCGCTTTCATGCGCACTTGCCCAATGAGCTGGCGCTGGGCCTGCTTTTCTACCCGTAAGCGCTCCAGGGCCTTGACCCGTCCTTCATTGCGTACCCGACGGGCCTTTACCCCTTTGCGGATCCAAACTTCTTCTTCCGCTAATTTCCTGTCAAAATCGATCCGTTGGGCCGCTTCGACTTCCAGGGCCTGGGCTTTGCGTTCCAAAAAAGTCGGGTAATCGCAGGACCAGCTAAAGATCTTACCGCGGTCAAGTTCCACAATACGGGTCGCCAGATGCTGCATGAACATGCGGTCATGGGTGACAAAAAAGATGGTCCCTGGATAATTCTTCAGGAATTCTTCCAGCCAGTTGATGGAATCAATATCCAGATGATTGGTGGGCTCATCCAAAAGCAGGACATCAGGTTTTAAAACCAGGGCCTTGGCTAACAACACGCGGCGTTTCTGGCCGCCGGATAGCTTTTCAAAATCCGCCTCGCCATCGAGCTTCATATGGGACAAAACCAGCTCAACCTCAGCATCAATGTCCCATCCCCCGCTGTGGTCCAATTCGGATTGCAAGGCGTCTAATTTATTCAATAATTCCGGTGTATGTTCGGTGTGCAGCCGATGGACCACATGATGATAATCACTCAAGAGTTTGGCGCGTGCGCCCAAACCTGAAAAGACTATATCAAAAACAATGCCTTTAATATCATTGGGAACTTCCTGAGGCAGATGGGTGACTTGGATGCCTTTTTGAAATACGATCTCCCCCTCGTCGATGGAAACCTGGCTTGCCATCACCTTCATCAACGTGGTCTTGCCTACACCGTTGCGGCCAAGAAGAGCGATACGCTCACGAGGCTCAACCTGGAGGCTTAATTTATCAAAGAGAAGCGGGCCGCCAAAGGCCACGGATATTTCCTGTAAACTGATCAATGCCATACTTTCAGTGCCAAGTACTCCTTAAGGTCGTAAGTCGAGTAGTCTACTACAGAGAGGACGAATTAGCTATAAGGAAGCGCCTAAAAATTTTTTAAGCTTCTCTTGGTCATGGGGAGAGTCGAATTTGATGAACCTGGCGCCTACTTCAATACCTTTGACCCAAACCGCTTCACAATCGATCAATAAGGGTAATGATTGATCTGGCAATTTCAATGCTATCTTAAAATGGCCGCCAGTCTTAATATCATCCACGACCACAAATCTTCCGCCGGACAGTGAAAGGTCTTTGATACAGGTGTGGAAATACACATATGCGGGGGAAAGGACTTCATTGTCCTTCTCGCAGGTGGCCAGGATATTGACCGGTACTCTTTTAGAGTCCCTTTTTTCTATCACGTTCATGGACACTATTTTGCTTTTACCCTTGAACGCATTAGCTATCTTTTCGATCAAATTAGCCATACCTTGGGGCCTATCTTCCTCATTATCGGTGTCATAACTAAAAAACCGTTTATCGTCCTTTTGCAGAACGCTATTGATGATGATCCTTTTGCCTGGGAAGTATTTGCGGATGATCTCAAAAATGTTCAATCCATTGATAACAGGTAAGGGAAGATCAAGAAGAACTACATCAATATCCTGTTTTTCCCATAACGCCATTAAAGCTTCCGCACTATTCTGCGCCAGGACCGTATGAAAACCCGCTCGCTTTAGCTCATTATTGATCAGCCCCTTTCCGCCGGGCTGAGCATCCACCACCAGGATCTCTTTGAGTTCATTCATGGACACCTCCTCCCAACAGAGAGATTAAAAAATACTAATTTTCGAGCTTAGTATACCCTAACAACGGCGATCCGGCAATCTTTATAAATTGAGGGCCCTTACTGTTTTTTCAGGTTCTTATGTTGATTTTTACGACGGTATTGGGTGGGGCTAAGCGCGGCATCTGAATGTCATAATTTATAAAATCCCCCAAAAACGGGATCTTTAATCATATTTTAAATACTTCTTTAACTTTTCTTCGTCATGGGGCGCATCGACCTTGACAAACCTGACACCTGCCTCTACAACAGCCTTTACATTCGGGTCATAGCCATCCAGTTTCTTGACCCATACCGCCTCGCAATCAATCATTAAGGGCAAAGGATCGCCAGGTAATTCCAACGCCATGGTAAAGAATTGTCCAACCTTGATATCTTCCCCCACAATGAACCTTCCCCCTGTCGGTGAAAGGTCCTTGGTGTAGGAAATAAAACGCGATAAAACAGGAGGCGTTCCATCATTGATATTCTCACAATTCGCCAATATGATGACCGGCCTTCTCTTGTTATTCCTATAATCGTTTTCCTTTATTTTCCATTTAATATCATTTTTAAGGACATTTTTAACCTTTGCGATCAAATTTGATATTTGCTGGGACTTATCATAATAATCATCAGCATCATAGATCAGGAATTTCTGGCCTTCCTTTTGGATAGCACTGGTCACGATGATCTTTTTATCCTTGAAATATTTACGGATGATATCAAAAATATTCAAACCGTTGATCACCGGTAAATGGACATCAAGCACCACTAAACTGATGAACGGTTTTTCCCATAAGACTACCAGGGCCTCCTGCCCATCCTTTGCCAGGAGAGTATGGTAGCCTGCCGATCTTAGTCCTTTACTGATAATAGACCTGTATATTGGCTCATCATCGACAACAAGGATCTCAGATCGCGCGCTCATGTTCCTCTTTCTCTCTAGCTAAAAGTGGCGAGTAATTCTTTATTGGTGGGGAAATGCTGGAGTTTTTGCATCAGGGTTTGCGCGGCCTCAATGGGGCCAAGACTGGCTAACCCTCGCCTGAATTTCTCTATTTGCTGGTACTCCTTGGGATCAAGAAGCAACTCTTGTTTGCGGGTGGCGCTTTTGGAAATATCAATGGCCGGAAAAATGCGGTGATTGGCAATGTCACGGGAGAGCACCACTTCCATGTTGCCTGTGCCTTTAAATTCTTCAAATATAACTTCATCCATGCGGCTGCCGGTCTCGATCAAGACCGTGGCTAAAATAGAAAGCGATCCTCCATTCTCGATCTTGCGGGCGGCACCAAAAATGCGGCGGGGCACCTCAAGGGCGCGGGCATCAACACCGCCTGAGATCGTGCGTCCGCTGGAACGGGTTTGCGCGTTATGGACACGGGCAAGTCTCGTCAATGAATCAATGACGATCATCACATTCCCGCCTGCCGCCACCTCAACAAAAGCCTTTTGCATTAATTGATCAGCGATCTCAATATGATGCTCATAGCTTTGGTCGGTCGAAGAATAGTGGACTTCGCCTGGGATGGTCCTTTTAAAATCCGTCACTTCCTCAGGCCGCTCATCAATGAGCAGGCAGTAGAGTTTTAATTGAGGGGTGCCCTTGGACACCGCCTGACAAATATGCTTCAAGAAAGTCGTCTTCCCTGAACCCGGCGGCGCTACAATAAGGCCGCGCTGGCCCATGCCGATCGGGCAAATGATATCCATGGCCCGCATGGTCAATTCTTTACTGCCATCCTCTAAACGGATGCGCGGACTAGGGTCAATAGGCGTGCCGGAAATGAATTTTTTTTCAGCTTCATCGATACGCCTTGCCGGAGGGCGATTGGGTTGATATTGCGGTCGACGGGAATTACCAGGGCGCATATTTATAAAGTATCTTTGAAACGTAAGAGTTGGCCGCGCGGCGGGTCACAAACCCAAACATTATCATGGTCATCACTGACCACACAATGCGCTTTTTTGTCTGTGGAAAATTTGCCTAACAATGTTAGATTTCCTTGAGCTGAAACTCCAAAGACTGAAAGGGTGGCGTTTTGTGAACTGGTGAAATATAAATGAGAAAGCTTTGGATTATAACTTATCACATCCGCCCCAGGATCTGTCGTTAATTTACATATTTTTTTAAAAGCCTGGTTTAAGTCAAAAACAATGGCTTTCCCTTCCTGGCAGCTGACGAATAGGAAACCTTTTTCCTCATCCAAAGCGTCCCCTCGGGATTTTTCACAGCCATTGGGCCATGTGGCGACAATATGATGATTATCCAGGTCAATGGCCATTCCTTCCTGTCCTAAATTTGTATAGGCGTTCCCGTGACGATGATCGATCACCAGTGACTCAGGCCCCTCATGTAAAGGAATTAGGATCGCGGGTTCAAATCTTGGATTGTCCCCTGTAATAAAATTAAAGATCTCGATCTGATCATTATGCGGCTCAGTGACCCAAATCTCATGATTAAAACCTACATAGCGCACATAATCAGCATCCCCTGCCAATTTTGCAGTTGCTACCACTAAACCTGTATCAAGACCAACGGCAATGAGCTGATGTTTTCCGTGATCCGCGGCAAAGATATATCTTCTGCCCACATCTGCTGAAGACACACCGATCTCATGGCCTTTTTGAAATTGAGCACTTGAACTAAACCCGCCGATACTTCTCATCTCAAAGGTGACAGGGTCGATCAAATAGACCTTACCAGTATGTCCCGCCGGCACCAATACTTTATGCAGGTCTGAGGAATAAATAAGGTCATCAAAACCGATCCCACCCTCGCCGCCAGGAATAGGAACTGCGGTGGATTGCAAGGATGTGTCGGAAGTTTGGGCGATTACAGGGTTAGTTAAACCTGCGAAAATTAATATTAAAAGAATCAGCATAGTATGGATTCCCGCTTTCGCGGGAATGACAGTAATTATAATAAATTAAATCTGTACCCGATACCGGGTTCGTTGATGATCCGTTTTGGCTGCGAGGGGTTGTCTTCGATCTTCTGCCGCAAATGGTTCAAATAAACCCGTACCGAATTGGCTTTTTCTTCATTTTCGGTGGCCCAGACTTCCCTTAGTATTTGACGTAACGTTAACACCCTCCCTGCGTTTTTGATCAATGATGTCAATAACCCGTATTCAATGGAAGTCAGTTTAAGAACTTTGCGGTGTAACGTCACGATCCGGTTATTAAATTCGACCCGTAACCCCGCATTATCAAATACTTCATTGACGATTCCGGGTGTTGTTTTTCGTCTTAACACCGCTGAAAGCCGTGCGATCAGTTCAGAGGCGGAAAAGGGCTTAGTGATATAATCATCCGCTCCGATTTCCAAACATTTGACCTTTACTTCTTCCTGACCACGGACGGAAACCATCAGGACAGCCACATCGCTAAATTCCCTGATACGTAAAAGCACATCCCCGCCTTCCATATCCGGTAAGCCCATATCCAACAACACGGCTTGGGGTTTTTTATAGACGAGCGCGGCCAGTCCTTTTTCACCGGTGTCAGCACTGATAACTTCATAGCCGGCATGGCTCAGGATGACACCCAACATCTTTTGGATCTGCGGCTCATCATCAATGACAAGGACAATTCCTTTGGACATCTTATTCTTTTTCTGCCATGGGTAAAGTTATGGTCACCATAAAACCGGTGGGAGACAAATTTTCCGCTTCCACATCACCTTCATTCAATTGCACGAAACGACGGGCGATGGAAAGACCTAATCCTAACCCGCCTTTTTTGGTCTTTGCCCCTCGATAGAACTTATCAAAGATCTTGGCCAGAGTTTCCTTGGAAATACCTCCGCCCTGGTCAATGACACTGATCCTGATCTTTTGGTCCATGATGCGCACATGAATATCGATCCGCCCTCCTTCGGGGCCATGAACCAGAGCATTGTGGACGATGTTCTTCAAGGACTGGGTGATCATATAAAAATCCGCATTCACATATAAAGGCCCTTGGGGACAATCCAGATGGATGCGCGGCTCATCTTGCTCGGTGACGACCTGTTTAAGGGCTTGAGCAATGATATCCTTGACCTCGCACCAGGCAAAGTTAGGGCTTAAGTTCCCGGTATCCAATTTTGTCAAGTCTAATACCGCATCAACGCCGCTTGTCAAACGCAGGCAGGCTAACCGGCATTCTTCCAGAAGTTCCATGGCATCCTTGGGCCACTGATGATAAAGGACCAGGGCATCCAGGTAACCGGAGATGATAGTTAGTGGTGTTTTTAATTCATGCGATAAATTATCAAGAAGGGCACTCTGCAGGTTTTGCGTATCTTCTTTCATCTTTGCTTCACGGGAGATTTTTAATAATTGGTCTTTTTCAAGCATGACTGTCATCAATGCAGTAAAAGATTCCAACAGGGTCCTTTGGGCCAGGTCCAAAGGTTTGTCATTCAGAATCTTGATGACCAGGACTGCCCTAACCTGCCCCGATGACATCAATGGCAAGTACATCAAGGGCTGTTGCGGCAGGGTGTCGGAAAAACGGCCCGCAGCTTTTTTATTGGCGACGACCCACTGTATTAACCCTCTTTGGTTTCCCGTCATTTCAATAGGGTCCCCGATGGCATTCTCAAAAAGGGGCTGTTCATTTGCGTCGATCATAAGGACCCTGCTGATACAATTACAAAGTATATTGATCTGACTGGTGGCCACCCGCATAGCCTGGGCGATATCTGTACTAAGGGCCAACGCCCTGGTCAATTCGTACAAGGACTCAGAACGCAGGCGCTGTTTCTGTTCAATTTCCTTTTGACGGCGCAGTTTGGAGGTGATGAGTCCCATCATCAAGGCCGTGATAAAAAACATCAGTAACAGCCCAGTATCGTAACTGGATCTAAAACCAAAGGTATATTTGGGAGGGATAAATAAAAAATCCCATGTCAACGCGCTTAGGGCAGCCAACATGAAAGCAGCTGACCTACCCAGAAAAGAACCGCTTAGTACCACTGTTAAAAGATACATTAGCCCAAGCATTTGATAGCCAACCCAAGGCGCCAGGAACATATTTACGACAGTGGCAATGACAAACATCAAAAAACTAAAGGCATATTCACGAGGTTTGAGCTTGGAGAGGAATTCTTTCGGCTTATCAGGAAAATTCTTGTCCGTTGATGACATGCGCACCATGTGCACATCGATCTGACCGCTTAAAGACACCAAACGGTCAGCCACCGTAGGTAATCCTAAGAATCGCTGCCATTTTGACTCAACGGATTTCCCGATAATGATCTGGGTCACATTTTCCTTATTGGCCACATCAATGATCACTTGGGCCAGGTTATCGCCAACCTGATGAATGATCTCCGCTCCCAATTGACGGGCTAACCCCAAATTCTTCATTAAACGCTCTTTATGCTCCTCGGAAAGCGATGCAGACCCCTCGACGTGCAGGGCGATCCACGAAGCATCAAGCATCCCTGCCCAGCGCCGGGTCATGCGGATCAATGATTCAGAAAATGGGGTTATCCCAACAGCGACCAGGATACGTTCACCGCTTCTGGTAGGCCCTGAAAGTCCTTTAGCTAACATCAGCGAACGCAAATTTCGGTTCACATGTGCCGTAGTCAAACGTAAGGCCATTTCCCGAAGTGCGGTCAAATTCTCTGTCTTGAAAAAATTGGTCGCAGCAGATTGAGCCTGATCAGGGACATAGACCTTGCCTTCAGCCAAACGCTGATGCAGGGCTTGCGGAGATAGATCGACAAGGGTGATCTCAGAGGCTTCATCAAGGATGGTATCGGGCACTGTTTCTCCGACGGCCACCCGCGTAATGGCTAAAATATCTTCGCGGCGGCTGTCGATATGCTGAACATTGAGGGTGGTAAAAACATCTATGTCCGCGGCAAGGATCTCTAATACATCCTGATAACGTTTGGGATGCCGGCTGCCAGGGGCATTGGTATGGGCAAGTTCATCGACTAAAACTAATTGGGGATGACGCCTGAGGATCTCATCAATATCCATCTCCTCCAAGCGGATACCGCGGTAATCAACGATCTTCTGAGGCACTTGTTCCAGACCCACGAGCAAGGCCTGGGTCTCGGCACGTCCATGCGTGCAGGCAACACCGACCAAAACCCTAAAACCTTCGTTCTGACGCTGACGCGCCTCCTGAAGCATGGCATAGGTCTTGCCAACGCCGGGGCACATGCCGAAAAAAATCTTCAGCTTGCCGCGGTGGCTTTCTTCGGCTTTGACTCTCGCTAATACTGCGTCCGGGTCTGGTCTTTCCATATGCCCTATATAATACTTCATTTAGACGCAACTGGCATTATTTTTTATATTGATCTAAGGCGAGATTCACTTGCAGGACATTCACCACCGGCTCTCCCAGCAGTCCTAAAAAACGACCTTGGGTGTTCTGCTCAACAATTGCCTTTAAAGCATCAGGGGATATTCCCCTGACTCGAGCCACACGGGCCAGTTGATAATTGGCAGCGGCTAAACTGATATGCGGGTCTAAACCACTGCCTGAGGAAGTGACCAAATCCACCGGGACCGGATCGCTATTATCAGGATCAACGGCTTTTAGGGCAGAAATACGTCCCTTAACTTCATCAAGTAAGGCTGGGTTTAAGGGCCCTAAATTAGAACCCGTCGAAGATGAGGCATTATAAGCAGGGCTGGTTGCTGAGATCCTGCCCCAGAAATATTTCGGGTCATCAAAATTCTGGCCTATTAAGGATGATCCCACTATTTTACCGTCCGTTGATGTGATCAAACTGCCTTCGGCTTGGTGATGGAAAACAGTTTGTGCGATACCGGTCACCAAAAGAGGATATAGAACTCCCGTTAGCACCGAAAACAATATAAATGAAACTATGGCTGGTCTGATTTGTGCAAATAACATGATAATCCTCCTCTTGAACCTTTTCAACACCCGGTGTTAGGAAGGTTAACCTTCCTAACACCGGGTGTTGTGGTGGTTCATTATACCAAATGCAATGCAGCTAAGATCATATCGATCAACTTGATCCCGACAAATGGAGCAATAATGCCGCCGACGCCATAGATCAACAGATTATCCCTCAATAATCGGCTCGCAGCCATCGGCCTGTACGGCACTCCAAATAATGATAAAGGAATTAAAAATATAATGACCAATGCGTTAAAAATGACCGCGGAAAGGATCGCACTTTCCGGGGTGGTCAAATGCATGATATTAAGCGCTCCAAGTGCCGGATATGTGCCCACAAAGGCCGCCGGGATGATCGCAAAATATTTGGACACGTCATTGGCAATACTAAAGGTCGTCAGGGAACCGCGGGTAATAAGAAGCTGTTTACCGATCTTGACCACCTCGATCAATTTGGTCGGATTAGAATCCAAGTCCACCATGTTCCCGGCTTCTTTAGCTGCCTGTGTTCCCGTGTTCATGGCCACGGCCACATCTGCTTGGGCCAAGGCAGGGGCGTCATTGGTCCCGTCACCGGTCATGGCAACTAAGCGGCCTCCGGTTTGCATATCCCGGATCAATTTTAATTTTGTTTCCGGGGTGGCTTGGGCCAAAAAATCATCCATCCCTGCTTCCGCGGCAATGGCCGCGGCTGTCAGAGGATTGTCCCCTGTGATCATGATGGTCTTGATACCCATACTGCGCAATTCCGCAAATCGCTCCCTGATCCCGCCTTTGACAATGTCCTTTAACTGGATGACCCCTAAAACATTTTGATTTTCTGCCACCACCAAAGGTGTACCGCCCCCTTTAGATATGGTTTCTATCGTTGATTTCAGGTCATCTGGGAAGATCCCGCCGGCTTTCCTGACATAGCCTTCTATCGCGTCAACAGAACCTTTCCTGATCTGGCGATTAGTGCCCAGATCTACCCCGCTCATTCGTGTTTGGGCACTGAAAGGAATAAACCTTGCTTCAAGTTCCTGGGTCTGTCTTTCCCTAATTCCATATTTCTCTTTGGCCAAAACAACGATACTGCGGCCTTCAGGGGTTTCATCAGATAATGAGGATAATTGAGCGGCATCAGCTAAAGATTCTGCACTGACACCTTTTGTCGGGAAAAAAGCCACTGCCTGCCTGTTGCCAAGAGTGATCGTCCCTGTTTTATCCAGCAACAATACATCCACGTCACCTGCTGCCTCAACGGCACGGCCGGAGGTAGCAATGACATTGGCCTGGATCATGCGGTCCATACCAGCAATACCAATAGCCGGCAATAAACCGCCGATCGTGGTAGGTATAAGACAAACAAGCAGTGCGACTAAAACTGTAACGGTAATGACGACACCCTTACCCGCGGTTGCTACACTAAAAATGGAAAATGGCAACAGGGTCACAGTGACCAAAAGGAAGATGATCGTAAATACCACCAGTAAAATGCTCAGCGCAATCTCATTAGGTGTTTTTTGCCGACGGGCACCTTCAACCATAGCGATCATATGGTCAAGAAAGGTCTCCCCGGGATTAGAAGTGATCCGGATGACCAGCCAATCAGAAAGGACACGGGTCCCGCCGGTGACCGCTGACCGGTCCCCGCCGCTTTCACGGATAACAGGGGCACTTTCGCCGGTAATGGCACTTTCATCAACAGAGGCAACTCCTTCGATGACCTCGCCATCCATCGGGACATAATCCCCCTGTTCAACCAAAACAACGTCCCCTTTGCGCAAGGTCGTTGCTGAGACACTGCTAAAGCTGGATCCATGGGCAGGCTTGGACATTTTTTTGGCTGGTGTATCCTTACGGGCTTTGCGTAAACTTTCCGCCTGGGCCTTGCCTCGTCCTTCAGCCATGGCTTCGGCAAAATTCGCGAACACAATGGTAAACCAAAGCCATAAAGAGATCGCC
This sequence comes from uncultured Planctomycetales bacterium, assembly GCA_964487685.1. GTDB lineage: Bacteria > Omnitrophota > Gorgyraeia > Zapsychrales > Fredricksoniimonadaceae > JABDGZ01. The sequence goes on along the minus strand of CAZASA010000005.1, from coordinate 35,971 downwards.
AATATAAACCCTGCCCCAGCTTCTCCATGGCCCCCTAATGCTTGCACAAATAGACCGGTAGTCAACACACTGCCCACTAAGACCACGAACATCACCGGATTCTTGACCTGATGGCGGGGATCTAATTTTCTAAATGAATCAATGATGGCCGGCCATAATATAGTCGGCTCAAATAGTGATGTTACCTTATTGGATATCTTTTTCATCTTAACCCCTTAACATTAAATGTTCAACGATCGGTCCTAATGCCAACGCCGGAAAGAATGTCAATGCGCCCACGACTAGGATCACCATGGCCACAAAAAAAACAAAGAGTGGTGTATCTGTCGGCAAGGTCCCTTGGGTTGCCGGCACGATTTTCTTGGCAGACAAAGAGCCAGCGATAGCTAATATGGGAATGATCAGCCAGTAACGGCAAAAAAACATCGTTAGGCCTAAAGCCGTGTTATAAAATACCGTATTGGCCGACAATCCGGCAAAGGCACTGCCGTTATTCCCAGCAGCGGATGAAAACGCATAAAGGATCTCGCTAAACCCATGCGCACCGGGATTAGCGATCCCCGCCTTGCCCGCGACAGTAAGCACGGCAATGGCCGTAGGTATTAAAATAAAAATATGCGGGATCAACGTTACCAGGGATGCCATTTTGATCTCAAAAGCTTCGATCTTCTTGCCTAAATATTCCGGCGTACGGCCGATCATCAGGCCGGCGATAAAAACAGCGACGATCACAAAGGAGATCATGCCGTAAAGGCCTGATCCTACCCCGCCGAAAATGATCTCTCCCAGCTGCAATAGCAGCATAGGTATCATACCGCCTAAAGGCATATAAGAATCGTGCATGGAATTAACTGAACCGTTAGAAGCTGCTGTAGTTGCCACTGCCCAAATTGAGGAAGAAGCGATCCCAAACCTTGCTTCCTTGCCTTCCATATTACCGCCGGGTTGAGCATCGGATGCGTTTTGGTCTATGCCCAGATGGTTAAATAAAGGATTTCCGTTTTGCTCGAACTGCCCGACAAACCAAAGGCACGGTATAAAAATGATCATCATCGCAGCTAACAGGGCCCATCCCTGACGCCGTTCCCTGGCCATGTAACCAAAGGTATAACATAATGCTGCTGAGATCATCAGAATGGCCAGCATCTCGAGGAAACCAGATAAAGGGGTCGGATTTTCATAAGGATGGGCAGAATTAGCGTTGTAATATCCACCCCCATTGGTCCCTAATTGCTTAATGGCGATTTGTGAGGCCACCGGCCCTAGTGCAAGGTCCTGTTCAGTGACAGATTTTCCGTTGCTGTCCTTGGTCGTTTGGAGAAGGGTCACGGCGGCGCTTTTATTAAAGGTCTGAGGCATCCCTTGTGAAACCAGGAACAAAGCAAATATAAGCGCCAAAGGCAACAATATATATAAAGTAGATCTCACCATATCGACCCAGAAATTCCCGATGGTATTTGTCTGTTTTTGAATAAATCCCCTGATCAAGGCTATCGCAACAACCATGCCTGTGGCTGCGGAAAGAAAATTCTGTACAGTCAAGGCCAGCATCTGGGTCAAATAGCTCATGGTGCTTTCCCCGCCATAGCCTTGCCAATTTGTATTAGTGGCAAAACTCACCGCTGTATTAAACGACGAATCCGGGGATACCGCTGCCATGGCCATAGGGTTTAAGGGAAGACTGGCCTGAAATCGTTGGATGGCATAAACCACCAAAATGCCTAAAATGTTAAATAACATCAACGCAAAAGCATATATTTTCCAGGACATGCCTTGTTCTGATTTAACACCACAAACCCTGTAGATCCCTCTTTCTAATGGCGCCAACCATACGTTTAGCCCCACTGGGCTTCCCTGATATATACGGGCCATATAAATGCCCAAGGGCTTGACTGTCAAAAGCAGTACCAAAAGAAAAATACCCATTTGAATATAATCATTGAGGCTCATTAGAAAATCTCCGGTTTAAGCAAAGCTATTAAAAGATAAACAAATAATACAAGTGAAGTGATCCCGCCGATCCAATAAATAGCTAACATAAGAACTCCTTTTCCTTATACCTTTGTGCACAAAACAATAAATGCCCAGGAAGCGATGCCCAGAAAAATCGTGGTAACGATAAAAATAATATCCATCATATAAACCTCACTTTTAAGTTACTGGAAATAAGTTTAACATTAAAGCTGATTTTGCCTAATTAAAATAGAGCCCAAAAGTATTAAAAAAGTATTAAAATGACCTAAAAGCCGAACTATCCATATTAACAAATGAAATTCCCTATGAAAACCTTGCAATTGGAATAAAGTGAAGTTAATTTAGATTGATGAATGGGTTTAAATCTTGGATAAAACAAAATCACTCAATTGCTCTTGTCATCCTGGGCCTTGTTATTGCCCTCACTAAACTGCTCCCTCCTGTTTCACTTACGCATGATATAGCTTTCTTTATTATCTTGCCCCCTATTCTTTTCCAAGGCGGCATGTTATTGGATCGGGAACTTTTAATTCAAGATTGGAAACCCATCGGACTTTTGGCTGTCCCTGGGATCGTGGCCTCTGCCTTACTGGTTGGATATCCATTATCTTATTTTTGGCATATCCCTTTGATCTACGCGCTGCTTTTTGGCGCCCTTATCTCCCCTACGGACCCAGTTTCAGTCTTGGCGATCATAAAAAGGATCAAAGCGCCTCAACGCTTACAAACGATCCTGGAGGCAGAAAGCCTGTTTAATGATGGTACCGGAGTTGTATTATTTTTGGTTATTTTATCGATGGTCCAAAACAATGAGCCGCTCAATCTTAAACTGGCCCTTTGCCAATTCTTCATAATCACCGGTGGCGGAGCCTTGGTTGGATTTTTATGCGGATATTTTATTCGACAAGTGCTCAAATTAGTTGATAACCAAATAATAACAGTGTCCTTGACCGTTATCTTGGCATTTGCTTCCCCCTTGATCGCGGAATCTCTTCACTCTTCAGGGATCATTGCTGTTGTGGTGGCTGGTCTAATGATGGGTGGAAGTCATGTCCCCTCTAATGGGAGGAAAATTATTAGGACTTTTTGGAAATCCATGGAATTCGTCATGACTTCTTTGGTCTTTTTTGTGATCGGTCTTCAGTTACAGACTATCGGTGAAAATAATCTGTTGCAATGTAAATGGTTTATTTTAATGGGAATTGCTGTCGTCCTTATCTCTCGGATCCTGGTCGTATATCCGGTAATCTTCGCCAGCAACAGGATCTCAAAAAATACCATTCCTTTAAAATGGGGGCACATTCTTTTTTGGGGTGGACTTAGAGGAGCAATCCCTATCATTTTAATGCTGCAGTTACCTGAATTCCAATGGCGGCCGCTTTTTTTATCCGCGACTTTTGGCATTGTCCTATTCAGTACCATTATCCAGGGACTGACGATCGAAGGGCTTTTAAAACAGCTTAAGGTCTATTCGTAGCCATACTTCTTAACAAACCAAGTTTTGAGGACTTGAACAGACCATAGATAGGTCCCCACAATCAAGATAAGAAAGACGAAGAATGAAGCCGGCGGCATGACGAACTTAAAATAGGCGCCGAGCGGCGTATACGGCAGGACCAGGGCTATTGAGGCGATATAAATGGAAGTAAAGATGAGGAACGGACTTGGCCAACTTTGTACAAATGGTATTTTACCCGTACGGATAATATGGATGACCAAAAGCTGGGTACACATGGATTCGATGAACCAGCATGTAGCGAATGTAGCTTGATTGGCATGATATATTAAGAGCATTATACCCCATGTCAAATAATCAAAGACTGAGCTCAAAGGGCCGAAATACATCATGAATTTCATGATGTATTTAATGTTCCAGGACCTTGATTTCAACAAATATTCTTCGTCCACATCATCTGACGGTATCGCGACCTGTGAAGCATCATAAAGAAAATTGTTCAAAATAATTTGGATCGGAAACATAGGCAAAAAAGGCAGGATAAGACAGGAACCCGCCATGCTAAACATATTACCGAAGTTAGAACTGGCTCCCATTTTTATATACTTAAAAATATTACCGAAGACCTTTCTTCCTTCTATTACGCCATCCTGAAGCACCATTAAATTCTTCTGTAAAAGTATCAGATCAGCGGATTCCTTGGCAATGTCAACAGCATTATTGACAGAGATGCCCACGTCCGCCGCTTTTAAGGCGGGGGCATCATTGATACCGTCACCTAAATACCCCACGGTATGGCCGTTACGGTGTAAGGCATGTATTACCCGTTCTTTTTGTAAAGGCGAAAGCCTGGCAAAGACCGTGGTTGTCTTGACCATATCTTTGAGCTGTTCATCCGTGATCTTCTCTAATTGGTCACCGGTCAAAAGACCTTTGATATCAAGGCCCACTTCACTGCATATCTTTTTGGTGACCAGGTCATTGTCTCCGGTCAGTACTTTTAGCTCTATACCTAATTTCCTTAATACTTCGATCGTTTTTCGCGCGGTGGGTTTGGGCGGATCAAGAAATGCGATATACCCTTTTAGAACGAGTTCCTTTTCATCATCCCGGGAATAAACTTCCTTATTAACGGCCATATCCTTATAAGCAACCGCCAATACTCTAAAACCATCCGCACTTAAGGAGTCGTACTCTTCCTTAAGATCTGTCATGACAACCTGATCTAAATCCTCCAATTCCCCATCGAGTTCATATTTTGTACACCTTTTTAATATTTCTTCTGGGGCGCCTTTAGTTATGATCTTATGCTTTCCATCCATTTCTACGACCACGGACATGATCCTTCGGGAAAAATCAAATGGCATCTCATCGATCTTTTTATATTGCTTCACGACTAATTTTTCATATTTTAAAACTGCTTTATCCAAAATGTTCTTAAGGCCTGTTTGATAAAAACTATTGATATACGCCAGTTTTAAGACACCTTGGTCCTCTTTTCTGACCACATCACAATACTTCTCCAGGACGATCCTGTCCAAGGTCAGCGTCCCGGTCTTGTCCGTGCAAAGCACATCCATCGCACCGAAATTCTGGATGGAATTCAGGCGTTTGACAATAACATCTTTTTTAGACATGGCGATGGCACCCTTGGACAAATTGATCGTCACCAGCATAGGCAGCATTTCAGGGGTCAGTCCAATGGCAACCGATAATGAAAACAATAACGCATCCATGAATTTATCTTTGAAGCTGTCAACGACGCATATAAAAATGACCAGGCCTATCATCGCTATGATCATCATCCATACGAATTGATTGATCCCTTTATCAAAACTGGTGGGTTGATTGATGGATGAAAGCCTCTTCGAGATCTCACCGAATTCCGTGGCCAGCCCTGTTTTAATGACCACCCCTAAAGCAGTGCCGCTGACCACACTTGAACCCATGAACGCGAGACTATTAGCCCCGGGCGTTTTTTCCACCGGCATGGATTCACCGGTCAAAGCAGCCTGATTGATGAACAAATCTTTGGCTTGGATGATCCTGATGTCTGCCGGGATCATGTCCCCCGCAAAAAGATCGACAATGTCCCCGGGGACGATCTGTTTGATGGGGACCTCTTTCGATTTACCGTTGCGATAAACAGTGGCCGTAGCCCGCACCATTTCGCTTAATCTGTCCGCTTCCTTACCTGCACGGTATTCCTGGAAGAAGCCAAGGACAACGCTCATGATGGCCATGAGACCGATAATGGAGCCGCCCACGGGATCTCCGGTCCAAAAGGTCACAGCGGCAATAACAACAAGCAAAACGACCAGGGGGTGAAAGAATTTGAGAATAAACTGGATGATCAAGGTCCTTTTCTGCTTTTTAGCAGCTTCATTAGAACCATATTCAGAAAGGCGCTTTTGGGCTTCAGCTTCAGAAAGCCCTGTTTGCGAAGTTTGGAATTTCTCAAATAAAACTTCCTTGGTACAAGTTTTAAAATCGAAATCGAGGACCTGTGATTTTTGTTTGCCGTTCATTGTCCATCTCCGAACAACGGTGAGTGTCGGGCTTGACGACCGAAACATATACCTAAAGCCCTTGCGTCCTGGATCAAGGAATGATCAAGAGGCACCAACCTGGAACCTTGGGCAACTTTTGATAAGGGCACCTTGACAAAATGATCATCCCTGACCCCTACCATACATCCAGTGTGGCCCTGGGCAATAAAATCAACTGCTTTTGATCCTAATTGAGTCCCTAATATCCTGTCAAAGGGAGACGGCGATCCTCCCCGTTGAAGATGCCCCAAAACCACATTACGTGTTTCTATACCTGTTAATTTTTCCAGCTCCTGACCGATCACAAAACTGACCCCGCCCAATCGAATGGGTTCTGATCCATCCTTGACCAATCTTTGGACGGTGACCTTGCCTCCAATAGGCTTAGCGCCTTCAGATACCACCAAGATCGTAAAATGCTTACCTTTCCTTTTGCGGGTCTTGATATGTTGCGCAATTTCAGATACGTCATAGGGTATTTCCGGCAACAAGATCACATCCCCGCCGCCGGCCACACCGGTATAAAGAGCGATCCACCCTGCGGTCCTCCCCATCACTTCAAGGATCATGATCCGGTGATGCGATTCAGCCGTGGTGTGAAGCCGGTCCACTCCCTCGGTTGCAATATGAACAGCCGTATCAAAACCAAAAGTAACGTCTGTACCTTTGACATCGTTATCTACTGTTTTTGGAACACCTACAACGGCAACACCCTGGCAAGACAAACGATGGGCGGTACTTAAAGTGCCATCGCCGCCGACACATATAAGGCAGTCAATCTTCAATTTACGTAAATTATTAATGGCTTGTTGGGAAAGATCTTTGTATTCAACCTTCGATTTACTTTCAACTGGATATTTGTAAGGATTGGCCCTATTGGTGGTCCCTAGTATCGTTCCTCCCAGCGTCAAGATCCCGGAAACATCATTCTCGCTCAATTTCCGGTGCCTGTTAAAAAGGAGACCTTCAAACCCATCCTTGAAACCGACCACTTCATAACCATATTCAAAGATCGCTTTTTTGGTTACAGCCCTGATAACGGCATTCAATCCTGGGCAATCTCCGCCGCTGGTAAGGACCCCTATCCTGCGCACTTTGTGTTTCAACAACTAGGAGCTCCTTGTTTTTAGACGTGTTACCGCCATGATCAATCCCATGATCAGCCACATATACACGACCAGTTGGACCGTAAAAAAAGAATTATCAAAAAAACTTTGGGCTAAAAAACCGATCAAGCCGGCTAAACCACCCTGAAGAATAGTCAGTGGCCATAGATCATTCAATTGTTTACAATAACTTAAACTATACCGTAAAAAAACAAATAACAACCATAGGTAACAAGCCAACCCGACCAAACCGGTTTCAGCGGCAACCTGAAGATAACTATTATGGGCATACCATTGTGAGTTGGGAGTTGGGTCTCTTTTAAGTATCCTTGCATAGGTATTAAGCCCCGTACCATGGATCGGAGAAGAACGAATGATCGATACAGCTTTCTTCCAAAAACTACTGCGACCTGACCCACCTTCACTCAATAAAGTAAGAGGATTAAGAGTGATCTGATCATTTTGGACAGAGTTATCATCCCTGATCAAACGTAAATGCCTAACATTGTTTAAGGAAGGTAGAAATATAAAAATAAATATCAAAAATAGAACAACTGAAAACAATGCCTTGCGTTTATCCAAAAAGCTCATGACTAACAAAATAACCAGGAAGCCAACCCAAGAACTTCTGGAATAGGTCCAGCATAAGCAAGACAACAATAAGACCAACAAGAAGGTCAATGCCGCTATCCGGGGCCATGACCTGTACCGAGAAACCAGCGAATATAAAAAATGCACCGTCAGGGCAATAGCAAGCAATAAATAAGGACCAAATTCATTGGCCCCCTGAAAAACGGAATTTACCCTGTCCCCTGGTAACATTTGGCCTTTGATGAGGTCCTTACCTATGTAATGTTCAATCACCCCGTTGACAGAGGCTATGAATGCAGATGCCATAAAAAACTTCAAAAAAGTCCAGATACGTTCTTCGTTATTAAAAACTTCCAAAAAGCACAGGTACAAGAACACGCATTTGATAAATTTACCAAAAAAAGCGAAGAGACTTAAGAGAGGGTATTGACTGAATATAACAGAAATAAAAATGGCCAAGGATAATAATTGTAACGGAAGATTAAGAACATTTACGGGAGGGCACAGCCCCTGCCAAATAAAACTAAGCTTTCCCTTCAGGTCAGTTTTGGCAGCACTCACGGGCCATTCGACAATGATATTTTGGATTTTCTTGGCAAAATAAAAGCTGATCGCCAAACCAGCGAAGGAATCAAGCAAGGCAATAGACACCGGCAAGAAAAAGATCACAGCGCACATTGAATAAACGATGCCCCAATCACAAAAATTGCCAAAATCCGACTTTTTCATCGCTGTTGTCCTTCTAGGATAGCCAGGTCCTTTTTATTATCAGAAGTTAGCCCAATAAATTTAGCGCGGATATCATAAAAAGAAATATGCGCGCTCGGTTTTGATTCAAGGACGATCGCCTCAAGTTTTAACGTACGCGGGACGAGACGGGGTGATCTGATCTCCAGTTTAAGCACCTGGTCTTTAAGGTCACTGGGTGCAATGAATTTCACGCCCCCCTCACTGATATTCCCAATGATCGACGTCAGGTTCCACTTGGGGGGATTTTCATGGCTTAAACAAAATTTGATGTTCAGGGGCCTGATGATCCGTTTAGCCTGACGATTTTCTCTCATCATCAACTCCTTAAAGAATTTCTACTTTAATTGGATAAGATCAGCACTGACATGATCTTCATAAAATGACTTGCCCCAGCCAACGACCTTTTGGTCAATCAAACAAATTGGGACCTTTAACTGGGACGTCGGGTATTTCCAGGTATAAATATAAAACTCAAGAATGGTCAGGTCTGTTTTCTTATAGATCTCAATAGATTCAGGTTTCCCTAATAGACTGATCAATTGCTGCTTGGTCATGCCATACTGAGGCTCAACGAAAGGTTTCAGCTGTTTATCAGACAATGTTGCACAGCCCATCAGGACTAAACACAGGCCAATGGATAAAAAATGCCTCAAACGCCCGGCCTTAATCATCATCCTGGACCTCTAATTTATCCAAAATATACCGACCCTTGACCTCCCCGCCTGGGCCTACCACTTCCAAATGATCGATATCCTGGCCTAATACCACATAAATAAGATAAGAATCAAAGATGTGATGTTCATCTTCGATCCCTACCTGTTTCCCCTCGTCTTGAGGGTCTATCGTATATACTTGATCATCATTAGTATAGACTTTAATGAAGAATTTTTCAAAAACACCATTACCATTTATGCCATTGCCACGTTTACCAACATCCTTAAACCTGATGAAATATCCTAGTTCATCAGGCATTTGTGTCACCTGTTGATGTGTAAAAGAAACAGGACTTTTGAATTCAACGCTGCATTGCCTGTCAGGAAAATCAGCTTCTTGTTTGCCGGAATGTTGGCCGAAAAGATTATGCCATAATGAACCTTTGCGGTCATGGTCTATTTGGTGAAAATAACCTGAATATATTTTGCTAGCTTGGTCATCCTCTGACCTTGCTGTTCCCGGATAAAATTGTATTAGAAAAAACAAAAGAATAACCGCAGAGATCTCTTTGATCATTCTCATTTTTCTTTCTATTTTAATGCGGAATTAAAAGCTTCCTCAAAAAGGTCTATCGCCAGATCGATCTCTTTATGTGTTATATACAAAGAAGGGGCCAAAGTAAAAACATTTTTAAAATATCCGCCGATGCTCAATAACAATCCCCTTTCACGGCCGGCGGCGGTCAATTTTCCCTTTAATCCGATGTTCATGATCTTGTCCGTTAACTCACGGTCAGGCGTGCGACCGTCCTTCTGGCAAATTTCAATGCGCAAAGCCAGGCCTAATCCGTCGACATCACCGATCTGCGGATATTTCTTTTTTAATTCAACCAGACGGCCCAGAAAATACTTCCCCTTCTCAGGGACAGTATTGCCAAAATCTGATTCTTCGATAAGGTTCATGACCCCCAAGGCCGCGGCAGTACCTATCGTATTTGAGGAATACGTAGAATGTGTCGAACCCGGTGGAAAGACTTCCGGGGAAATTAAATGCTCCTTGGCCCAGATGCCTGAAAGCGGATTAAGACCATTGGTACAGGCTTTGCCGAACGCAATGATATCCGGGACAACATCAAAATGTTCGATCGCCCACATCTTGCCTGTCCGGTAATAGCCCATATGGACCTCATCATCCACGAACAGGATATTATGGCGGTCGAGCAATTTCTTAAGTTCCTTAAAGTAACCCTTCGGGGGCACAATATAACCTCCGGTGGCTTGCACCGGTTCAACAAAAAATGCCCCATATTCACAATTCTTGGTCTTAGGATTGACCAGGGAGTAATATTCCGATTCGAATAATTTCTCAAAATCCTTAAAGCAGGTCATATCACAGCATTTATCCCCGCGATCGCAGGGGCAGCGGAACTGATAAGGATAAGGAACAAAGTGGGCACGGTCCGCGAAATGCCCATAATGCTCACGGTAACGATAGCTGGAGGTGATCGCCGTGGCCCCCAATGTGCGGCCATGATATCCGCCCATAAAGGCAAAAGCCGCGTTTTTCTTGGTATAGTTGCGGACGATCTTGATCGCGTCCTCGATGGCGGCGGCACCGCCGATATTAAAATGGACCCTGCCCTTTTCGCCAAAGGTCTTTTCGATGTTCTTGGCTATTTTTTCAGCTAACAGGATCTTTTCTTCGTGCAAATACTGGCAGGATAACTGCGGGAGCGCATCGATCTGGTCTTTAACAATATTATTTATATACTCATTCTTGTACCCGAAATTGGCGACCGAATGCCACATTTGCAGGTCAAGATACTGGGTTCCATAGTTGTCATAGACATAGATCCCTTCCGAACGGCTGAAGATCTTCAGCTCCTGGGCGTAATGGACAGTATCCCCCCATGAACAATATTGGGCTTCTTTGGCTAAGAGCATCTCTTCTTTGGAGAGGAATACTCCCTCCCCTGAGCACGACGAAAGCTGATCCATGATCTATCCTTTCAACAACACGTAAAGACACGAATTTGACATTATAGCACAAATAGGGAAGCTGTCATTTAATTAAACTGCGGCGCATTTTTTGCAGCCCTTTTTGGCGTTGGGCATCCAAATGGGGGTAAGATATCTTCAAGCCTTTTAGCGTATCCACGATGGTCTGGGAGATGATCAAATGCGCGTTTTCCTTATCATCGGCAGGGATAATATACCAGGGGGACGCCGATGTGCTGGTAGCACACAGGCAGGCCTCGTAGGCTTTCATATATTCTTTCCAAAATCCCCTTTCTTTCATATCGTCAGGGCTGATTTTCCAATTCTTTGATGGGTCATCCATGCGTTTAAGAAAACGCCTGCGTTGTTCTTCCTTGGAAATATGCAGGAAGAATTTGATGATCCTGGTCCCATTGCAATAAAGGTGTTTTTCCAAGTCCTTAATGGAGCGGTAACGCTCCTGCCAAAATGACTTTGGGCTTAATAATTGCTTCGGGATATTTTCTCCTTTAAGGATCTGGGGATGAACACGGACGATCAATACTTCTTCATAATATGAACGGTTAAATATCCCTATCATCCCCCGTTGGGGCAGGTTACGGGTGGTACGCCATAAAAAATCATGCTCCAATTCTTCGGGACTGGGATGTTTGAAGCTGAAAACCTGGCAGCCCTGGGGATTGACACCTGACATCACATGTTTGATAGCCCCATCTTTTCCAGCGGCATCCATAGCCTGGAAGATCAACAATAAGGCAAAACGATTATCCGCATAAAGGATATTCTGCATCTCGCTTAATTCTTCAATATGGGTCGCCAAGACCTCTTTATATTGGTCTTTGGACTTATACAACGGTTTGACAAGGGTCGGACGTTTTTTAAGCTGGACGTCCTGGCCTTCATTGACCTTAAAATCTTTAGGGTTGATCTTCATTCCTTAATAGGCCCTTTATTGAGAAACTGCCGGTGGGTTCTCTGATTTTTTAACTGGTGTAGGATTTATATTCGGCGCATTATTATCCGCCTGATGGATCTCTTTTTCAACATCCGTTTTTAATGAACTGACATTTTCCTTTATTGCTGCCTGCGAATCGTCCATTTTCTTCTCCAGCTGGGCCAAAACAGTGACATAATCCTTCTGCCATGTTTTCATGTCCAGCTTGATGGCATCTGCTTCTGCCTTTATATCAACCAAGGAAGTTTGGATACTTTTACTGTCATTCTCAATTTGCTGGCGTTTTTCAACTTCCTGTAGAAGAGCGTCTTTTTGGGCGGCCAGGGAATCTTTTTGTTCAGCCAAAGCATCTGCCTGGTCCTTGACCTGCTGCAAGGCCCCTTGAAGATCTTTGTTCATTTGATCGATCTTGTCTTCTTGGTATTTGAATTTATTGTCATTGACCTGGGCCTGGACCTGCTGTTGTTTATTAATATTTGCCGTTACTATTTTTTGCTCCTCAAAAGAATTATAAAGCAAAAAATTAATGGCAATGAGCGTCAATCCCATGATCAACAAGACCCCTTTGAAGAAAATATCCCATTTTTTCATAATAATCTCCTAAATTCTATAAAGTTACCTTAGTCAAGTATACCCGATATAAAGCTATTTCGCCAATATTCAAGTTCTCAAAAAAGTGCTATTATATCCTCATGTCATTAAGCCAAAATGAAGAATTTTGCTGTCCCTATTGCGGTGAATCCAACGCGCTTTTGGTGGATTTTAGCGGTGGTTCCCGCCAGGAATTCGTCGTGGATTGCGAGGTCTGCTGTGCCCCTATAGTCATCCGTTTGGAACTACGGGGAGATGAGATTATCAGTATTGATGTACAAAGGGAAAATGATTAATTACCAGTCTACCGGAAAGTAATCTTTCAGGAATTTTCCGCACCAATGTTCGCCGGAATTGATCCCATGGAAAAACGGGTCACACACACGGGCCGCCCCGTCCACGATGTCCAAAGGCGGCTGAAAATCATGGTTTTCCTGCTTGCGGGTGGACAAAGCAATAGGATCCTCATCGGTGACCCAACCAGTGTCTACAGCATTCATATAGATCCCAAAATTTTCCAGGTCACGAGCTGAAGTATGGGTGAGCATATTCAAGGCGGCCTTGGCCATATTCGTATGCGGATGGCGGTCGGTTTTCGTATACCGATGGAATTTTCCTTCCATGGCAGAAACATTCACAATATGTTTTTGGCATGTATTTTCTTTTTTCATCATATTACAAAGTTTGTTGCACAGGACAAAAGGGGCAATGGCATTGACCAATTGCAGTTCGATCATCTCGGCCGTGGGTATCTCACCAATGCCAAGCCTCCAGGAATTGACCTCTCTCATATCCACCTGTTGAAGATCAGCATCCAGCTTCCCTTGAGGAAAAACCTTGGTAACTTGTAAGGTATGGTCATGCGTGTACGGCACTTGGGAAAGCTGAGCAGAGGCGCTCAATCCTATCCCTTGCATAGACCCATTCCAGGCCAGAAGCGGAGCCAAATCTTTTTTAGATGAGCTGCCTTTTATTACCCTGGCTTTACACGCTTCAAATGATGAAAGCAAAGGTTGGACATTCGCTGGCAGATCATCAAATTCACGCGCTTCATTGGCGATCAAATGGGCATAAAAACCCGGCGGACGTCTGACTGTTTGCGCGGCATTATTGATAAGCAGGTCTAATCGGGGATATTTCTGTTCTATAAAATTACAAAACAGTTCAACACTCGGCGTATGCCTAAGGTCCAATCCGTAAATATCCAACCTCTTAGACCACTCTTGAAAATCACCTTCACGGCTATAACGAAGGGCCGCATCGACGGGGAAACGGGTCGTGGCAATGACATGGGCCCCGGCACGCAGCATCATCAGGGACGCTTGATAGCCGATCTTTAATCGGGACCCGGTGATCAGGGCGAACTGGCCTTTCAGGTCAGCTGTCTGGAACCGTTTGGCATAATTGAATTGTGCGCAAGACGGGCACAGGGCATCGTAAAAAAAATGGACCTTGGTAAATAGGGCCTTGCAAATGTAACAGGCACGCGGATTAACTAGTTCCAGTTCATGAAATGCATTTTGCTTATCTTCGTGTAAGATCGCTTTAGGGGCGCTGAATACTGCTGCTTGGCGGGCAGAACGGATACCCGTTGCTTTTCGCAATTGTCGTTCATGGTCATCGATCCGTTGCTTTTTAAGCCTGACCCTGTCCTTTTTTCTTTTGCGTACCTCTTCTCTTAAGGGACGTGAGATCTCACCGGCAGCTTTGAGGATCGCGATCCTCTGCTCATCCGACAAATGGGCCAGCTCAACAGAGTTCTTGACCAAATCCTCGAGCATGTTGATACAGCCTTGGATCTCTTCTTTTGAGTATTTCGCATCAAGGATCTTATTCATTTTTAGGCAAGATGATAGGCCTTCAGATGGGACTTTAAGGTCCCCACATCTACTTGGCCCGGGGCTTTAGATCCGTTAAGAAAGGTGTAGGTGTATTTACTGCCCAAGACAGGCAGGATCAACCGTGATATCGAACCCAACGGTCCTAAAGACATGGTAATAAGGTTAAATTTGCGGTGTTGATGCGTAAAGGCCATCATCGTCATTACATCGTCAAATGTTGATGCCTTGGCAGCAATTTTGACAATATCAGCCCTGGCACTTAAGGATTTCTTAAAAATATTCTCTAAATCCCTGGGCATCCCGGACAAATAATGGCTGGATATAATGATCTTTTTCCCTAATTTTCTGGCTATAGTAACAGTCTTCTTTAATAAAGGTGAACTTAACTCAATATCGATCATATCCACCAGTGGCAATGCTACGCTGATGATCTGCAGTTTCTTCTCATCGGAGAAAACTTTTTTAGCCCCCTCTTTTTTCTGATTGCGTACTGTCAATAAAATAGGGATCTTTAAAAGTTTGCGATGTTTGATCTGGTTGACGATGTAGGCGGAGTCTATTTTCTTAAAAAGGTCAGCGCGCAGTTCAAGTAAACCAACGCCCAAATTCTTAATTTGGGCGTTGGTTTCCTGATCAGTGATGACAAGGGCTATTTGTGAATCTATTTTAGGCATGCAGAACCATTTATATCGTCGCTTCGGCTTCTTTGGCCGCCATGTCCAAAAAGGACTTGATGCGGCGGGAACGTGTCGGATGGCGCAGTTTGCGCAAGGCCTTGGATTCGATCTGGCGCACACGCTCACGGGTGACGTTAAATTCTGCTCCTACCTCTTCCAGGGTACGGCTTGTCCCATCCATGATCCCGAAACGCAATTCCAGGATCTTGCGTTCGCGGTCATCAAGGGTCGAGAGCACGGAAGTGATCTCTTCCTTGAGCATGGAATGCAAGGTGGCATTCGCCGGAGAAACAGCTTTCTTATCTTCGATAAAATCCCCAAAATGCGTATCTCCTTCGTCCCCGATGGGAGTCTGTAAAGAGATCGGCACTTGGGAGATCTTTAAGATCTCTTTGACCTTGGTCACCGGAAGGCGCATTTCTTTGGCGATCTCCTGGGCCGAGGGTTCACGGCCGTATTCCTGCACGAACACGCGCGAGACACGGATGATCTTGTTGATGGTCTCGGTCATGTGCACCGGGATACGGATGGTGCGAGCCTGGTCCGCGATGGAACGCGTAATGGCCTGACGGATCCACCAGGTGGCATAGGTGGAAAACTTGTAACCGCGCTTGTATTCGAATTTCTCGACGGCACGGATCAAACCCATATTGCCTTCCTGGATCAGATCCAGGAATGATAGACCACGATTGATATATTTCTTGGCGATAGAAACAA
This sequence comes from uncultured Planctomycetales bacterium, assembly GCA_964487685.1. Classification (GTDB taxonomy): domain Bacteria; phylum Omnitrophota; class Gorgyraeia; order Zapsychrales; family Fredricksoniimonadaceae; genus JABDGZ01. The sequence goes on along the minus strand of CAZASA010000005.1, from coordinate 20,113 downwards.
CCAAACGCAAGTTGGCTTCGACCAATAGCTTCTTGGCCTTGTTAAAACGGGATTGCCGGGTCTTGATCTCGCGCAAATGCTCTTTGACAACTTCCACCGGCTCGCCCAATTCTTTTTCCAAGCCAGCCAGCTGTCTTTTGAATTCCGCGGCGTTGGCCGGCAGTTTCTTGACCTTCAAATGCCTCTCCACACGCTCGATGTTTGAGATAAGATCCGAGATCTTGATGACGATCTCCTCATTGATCGTGGAGGTCAATTTGAATTCCGCGATAGACTTGGCGGAAATATCTGAACCAACCCTCGTATGACGGACATGCTCGAGGATCTTGGCCAAGTCCTTCATCAGGCGCCCGCGGCGTTCCAACTCATCCTTGATCACGTCTTCCGCGTTGATCTCATCGCGCAAGACCTGGTTGATGATGGCCAGGGCTTCTTTACGGGCATAATAAGTCTTGAATAAAGATTCCGCAAAACGCAATTCCGCTTCTTCAATACGTTTGGCCAGGGCGATCTCTTCCTCGCGGGTCAAAAGCGGGATGGAACCCATCTGCTTTAAATACATCTTCACAGGATCATCCAGAGGAATGAACTTGTCGGAATAAACATCATCCTCCTTGTTTTCCTCACGTAAACGACGGACCTGCTGCTCACGGCTTTCTTCCACCGCTTCTTCGGCGATCACAGGCGTTTCCTCACCGGAATCCACGACCTTGATGTCCTGACCGTCGAGCACATCAAAGACCTGATCGATGTCCTCGGAAGAATCGATGGCATCGGACAAAGTTTCGTTGACGTCTTCATAGGTCAAAAAGCCTTTCTTTTTGCCCAACGTCACCAACTTGTCCAAATCGCCCTGTAGATCTTTTGGATCTTTTTCTTTGACCGGTTCTTTCATAAATACCTCATTTGAGCAACTGATTGAACTGTTCTTTAAGTTTATCTAATTTTTCTGTGTCCTGCAAAGCCTCTGCTTGTCGGATTGCTTCCATTAACTGGCCCCTGGCTTTTTTTTGCTTCTCTTTCTGGACCTTGCCGATACAATCCTGGAAAACACGTGCCGGGTCTGTTAATTTACCCTCTTCGATACTGATAAGTTTGGTGACCAAACTTGGCCCCACCTCATCATTTAAACGCATTAAAATGTCATTGGTTGTCCAATCATTGCTGTCTTGCGCCAATGACCAAATAACTTCCACCACCTGGCGAACCTGAGCATCTGAAAAATCTTCAGGCCCGATATTATCTTTAGCTGCTTTGACCCATGCCGCATCCCTTAAAAACAACGCTAAAAGCAATTCCTGACCGACTAGATCTGAAGCTGATCTTTTTATCTCTGCCGCGGGCTCTTTGAATATCGGCTTTTGCCCGGCACCCAAAGCGGCTTGTTTGAGCAAGACCACTTCAGGGATGTTCAATTTACGCGCAAGCTCTTTTGTCAATTCATACTTTGTTACTTCACTCTTGAAACGCGCGATCGTCGCTAAAAGTTCCTGGGCGATCTTTGATTTTGCCTCAGGGGTCGCCGGGTCATTTTGCGCGGCAAGCCAATTGAACTTAAAATCCAGGACAGACTGGGCACTATTGATACGTTTGGTAAACGCATCCAGCCCCTGCTGGCGGATAAATGAATCCGGGTCCTCATCCTGGGACAGGGTAGCCACACGCACATTCATCCCTTCATCGATCAACAGATCAAGGCTGCGTACGATCGCTGACTGCCCGGCGGCATCCGTATCAAAGAGCATGACAACATTCTGTGTGTACCGGCGCAGAAGCCTGACCTGTTCAACGGTCAACGCCGTACCTAATGAAGCTGCTATATTTTCAACACCGTGGATATAGGGCATGATCATGTCCATGTACCCTTCCACCACGATGATCTGGTCCATTTTCCCGACGGCGGCTTTAGTCTCGGCCAAGCCGAACATATGCTGGCCTTTGGTATAAACCGCCGTCTCCGGAGAGTTGATGTACTTGGCTCCGTCAGATTCCTGCAAAGTGCGGGCGCCGAAGGCCACATAACGGTTTTGTACGTCCCCGATGGGAAATACGATACGGTTACGGAAGCGGTCGTAAAACCCGCCTTTACCCTCGCGGGCAATGATCAATCCGGCTTGGGCTGTCAGCTCTTCACTGATGCCTTTGGACCTTAAATATTTTAAAAGAGCGTCCCACTCATTGGGCGCGAAACCCAATTGAAATTTCTTGACCGTGTCTAAATTGACTCCCCGGCCTTTAAGGTACTCACGGGCAGTTTTAGCCTCCTCTTGGCGGCTGGTCAACAACAGCTCATGAAAAAAAGCGGCTGTCAGGGCATTGACTTTCAATATCTCTTCACGCAACTGACGCGACGGACTTGGGGCGGATGATTCACTCTCGGGGATCACCACACCGGCTTTATTGGCCAGGAACCTTACTGCTTCAGGAAATTCCAGATGCTCCTGGCGCATGAGAAAGCCTACCACATTACCGCCCACCGCGCAACCGAAGCAGTGGAAGATCTGCTTGTCCGGATTGACCACGAACGACGGTGTCTTTTCATTATGGAACGGACAAAGAGCTTTAAAATTACGGCCAGCTTTTTTTAAGGCTGTATAATTGCCGATGATCTCGACGATATTGCTGCGTTCAATGACCTGATTAATGACATCACTCGGGATCAATCCCATAAAACTTAATTCCGATCAGGATGCAGGACTTTGGCCGTCGCTGCATTGTAATGCCCGCCCGCAAACAACTTGTCGACAATATTATTATACAAAAAACTATAGGTGCCAACTGCCGCGTGCCCGGCTATCTTATAACTGTAGGAACGAAGGGTCATGCGCGACAATGGAGCATTTCGGACCAACAAAACCAAAAATATCGATAAACTGCATATCAAAATACCGCGGCCAACCGCAACGATCCCTGCCGCGTACTTATCAAATCCCTCATGATTGGTCTCTACCTTAAAAAGGAACTGGATCCCTTCTCTGATGTACTTAAAGGCAAAGAATACGATAAACCAAAGCCCCGCGAATATCACCAAATCCCAATGGTCCCAGGCATTATTGGTCTTCAAAGCAACCCAGGCAGCTATAATGCTATAATAGTGAAGGCTGACAAAGACCGCAGTGACGACCCCTATAGATTTGAATAATTCGGAAATGAAGCCGTTCTTGACACCGACAAAGATTATCCGAATAAACAACAAAATCAGGGCAAAATCAATCCAATTAATACTTTTTATTAAATGAGTCAACATATATTTAATTTATGATGTAACGGGAAGTATAACATGCGGCCCAAGGGCTGTCAAGCAAGCGCTTGCTGGGCTTATATAGCGTAACTGATTGATATCAATAAATTTAGATGCGAGGAAAAATAAACATACGATTCTTTTAAGATGAAAAAACTTGCCCTTAGACAGAGGCCACAACTGCCAGCGAAGGCTCGAGGCGGGCAGGAGTTTGGGCAGGCGGGGCTTTAAACTCATTGAATTTAACGGAAACAATGCGCGATACCCCCCTCTCCTGCATGGTAACCCCATACATGATATCAGCGGCAAGCATGGTGTTTTTATTATGGGTAATAACAATGAATTGGGCGATTTTGGCAAATTCTTTCAATAGGCCCGCGAAACGGTCCACATTGGACTCATCCAAGGCGGCATCAATTTCGTCCAGGACGCAAAATGGGCTTGGCCGCACTTTAAAGACCCCAAAGATCAAGGCAATGGCGGTCAATGTCTTTTCACCGCCGGATAAAAGGCTGATATTCTGCAATTTCTTGCCCGGTGGCCTGGCCACGATATCAATACCGCATTCCAGTGCATTTTCAGGGTCAAGCAAAACCAATTGGGCTTCCCCGCCGCCGAATAGCATGCGGAAATAAACCTTGAATTCTTCACTGACCTTGGCAAAAGTATCGGCAAACATCTGACGGGTGGTACGATTGATCTTCTGGATGGTTGACATCAGCTGTTCACGGGCTGTTAAGAGATCGCTTTGCTGTTTGGTCAAAAATTCATAACGGCCTTTGAGCTCTTCAAATTCTTCGATAGCCACCAGATTGACAGCCCCATAGGATTCGCAGCGCTTTTTGAGTTTGTCGATCTCGATGGTCATTTCTTCGATGCTTAGTTGGGGTTCTGGTAACGCTAACGCGGGTTTCCCTGGGGTGCTTTCATCTTCAATGGTGGTCTCGCTTGGCAGCGTGCTTGGGGACACGTTCTCTGATGTTCTGTCTTGAACATGTCCCCTGGTCGGCGTCGGTTCATGTTGCACTTGTTCCCAATCAATTTTATAGGTCTGCAATAAACGCTCTTTAAGCGCGCGTTGGTTGAATTGCACTTCCTGTTGGCGCATCTGCTGATTATGCATGTCCGTTTTCATCCGGATGATCTCATCCTCGATGCCACGGATGGCATTATGCAGGGAATTCAAACGAAGGGTCATTTCTTCTTTGGTGGCTGATTCTTTATACAGATCAGCACTCAACGCTTCTTTTTTACCCTGTATTTCCTCGATAGTCTTTTGCAATAAAACATTTTCCTCGCTGATCTTGACCTTTTTCGCTTCTAAATCATGACTTTCCGACTCAAAACGGCTAATATCTGTCAGGTCACGGTCAAGATTTTGAGTGTGCAAGGATAAATTATCTTCAAATCCAAGGCGCTTGGCGGAGAATGAAGACAATTCCGCTTCCATTTGAGCGACGGAAATATTTAATTCCTGGCTTTCTTGGAGCTTGTCCGCAATAGCCTGTGTCTTTAATTTAATGTCCTCTTGGCAGCGGGCGATCTGGCCGCCGATACCCTGTAAATTTCCGGCCAATTCAGATTCTTGCACCTTCAAAGAAGCCAGCGCGGATTCAATTTCCGCGAATTCAGAGGTGATCACATCCAGCTCACCCACTAATTTCCCGGAAAGCTGCTCGATATCATTTTTCTGGGCTTCCAGGACGGAAAATTTCTTCTCCTGCTCCTGGATATTCTTAAGGATATTCTCAAATGTACTGCTTTGCTGCTCAATTTGCTGGTCTAATTGGGATTTAATCTCCAGGGCCTGGGCTAATTTGGTATTGATGACAGCGATCCGGTCATCCAAATACTGCAAATCCAATTCCACATATTTAGTTTCATACGTGATCTCGTATAATTCCGGCGATTCAGGTGTGGCTTGGATCACCCTGACTTCCTTTATTTTACCGATAATGCCGGTTTGCTTCTCATTTGGGCGAACGGTCGCGATAAACCGGCCTTCAACGACGGGATCCGGAATGTCCTTATACTGCACCTGCATTTTTTGGATGAATTCTTTTTGGGACAAAAGAAACACATGGTTCTTCTCAAGATCATCGATCAAGGCATCCTGCAGGGCGATCTGATTTTTTAACAATTCCAATTCCTGGCGGCTGGCATTACTTTCTGCACTATAGGCCTGCAATTGGGACTGCACCTGGGCAATGGCAGAGTTGATGGCTTCACAACGCTGATATACCTGGACTTTTTCATCATTGACCTTGGAATTCTCATGTTCCAGACGGGACTTTCGCGCTGCCGCTTCCATGGTACGCTTCATATTCTCGGTCAATTGGTTCTTAAAGCGCACCTGTTGTCCATTAAGTCCTAAGATCTCATTTTCCACTTGTCCGATCGAAGTCTTGGCAAGTTCAATGCTGTGCGTCAAAACACTCAGGTCAACATGTTTCTGCGCAAGGACGGCCTGGAGGCCTGACAATTCTTCAGTCAGACGCGCTAAAGACCCCTTGATCTCGGCGATCTTGGCCTGATGAGTACCGCATCTTTCCATGGCAGCGGCCTTGTCCGTTTTCAGGCGCTGGCAAGTCTCATCCATGCTTTGAGCACGCTCATCATTAAAGGAGATCTGACGCGCATTCATGGCTGCTTCATTTTCTAAATGGATTTCCTGCGATCTAAATCCGTTAATACGTTCTTCTATCTCTTCGATTTGAGAACTTTCAAGATCGATGCGGTTCTTTAAATCTTCCAATTCTTTCGTCAGTTCAAATTCACGTGCCTGGAGCGTCGCCACTGCTGCGGACAGCGTCCCATTTTCCCCGTCATAACTTGCCATCTGATGGCGGGCATAGGTCAATTCATAGCTTTTGAGGACCTCATATTCCTGTTTATAGCGCTGGGCTTTTTTTGCCTGGCGCTCAATGGTGGCGATCTGACGTTTGACCTCGACAACTATATCGTTGATACGTAATAAATTATTTTGGGTGTCCTCAAGCTTGCTTAAAGCTTCTTTCTTTTTACTTTTATATTTGGTGATCCCTGCAGCCTCATCAAAAATCTGGCGGCGGTCATCCGGCTTAGCGGAAACCACCAGGTCCACCTTGCCTTGCTGGATGAGCGAATACGCTTCTGCGCCAACACCTGTCCCTAAGAATATCTCAACGATATCTTTTAAGCGGGAAACATTTTTGTTGATCAGATATTCACTTTCACCGGAACGGAAAAGACGACGGGTGATGACGACCTCATCATGGTCAACGGGCAAGACACGGGATTCATTGGCAAAGGTAAGACTGACCTCCGCAAAGCCCAGAGGTGCCCGCTGGTCGGTGCCGTTGAAGATGACATCTTCCATGGACGACCCGCGCAGTTCCTTGACGCTTTGCTCGCCTAATACCCAGCGGATGGCATCAAAGACATTGCTCTTGCCGCAGCCATTGGGCCCGACGATGGCGGAGATCCCCGGCTGAAAATCAAGCACAGTCTTCTGCCCGAAGGATTTAAATCCAAAGATTTCCAAACGCCTGAAATACATATCATCACTTTATAACATTTAAGGGACGTGTCAACGGAGATTTAATATTTTTTCGACGGATAAAAAATAGTGGCAAATAGCGACTTACAGTATACCTGTTCTGCAGACTTGGGCGAATTGATGGGCGGACTCTCTGATCGTCCTTTGTTGTGAGGTATAATTGATATCGATCAACCCGAACCTGGGTTTAAATCCCTGGGCCCACTCGAAGTTATCCATCAAGGACCAATATAGATACCCTGTGACATTTACACCCTGCTCCATGGCCGTATGGACGCTCTTTAGATGGTTTTGGATGAATTCCCAACGCTGATTGTCATCATCGGTGCAAATCCCGTTTTCAGCGATGATCACCGGTAAATTGTATTTCTTAAGATTTAAAAGGACTTGGGCCAATCCTTGCGGATAAATATCCCATCCTAAAGAATTCTTCGTGAGCGGATGATGATTGTCCTTGCACACTTCTCCCAGTAAATTGCCGATCCACCAGTTATGCACATGCACCAGATGCCTCGAATAATAATTAACCCCAATAAAATCAAGTGCTTTTGCCTTGGAAAAAATATCAATGATCTCCAAATTATACATTTGCTCCCGCATCGATACAGCTAAACGGTCCTTCAAACTTTGAGTGCAGGCGACAATAGCCTGCATATGCTGGGCAAAGCTCACCGAGGGTGCCTCCAGTTTTTGATCTTTATAAATTTGATGGATCAGACGATACGCCTCGATATGCCCTTTGATCATATGATCATGAACGATCCTGGTCTTGAGCAATGACCTGGCTTGAGGCGGCCACATGCCCCAAAGAAAAGCATGTGAATAATAGACCGTGGGTTCATTGATGGTAAACCAAAAATGGACATGGGGCGCCAACGCACGGGTGACATGATCGCAATACCGCAAAAAACGCTTCACACACCGACGATCGGTCCAACCGCCAAAATTACTAAACCAGATCGGATTGGTAAAATGATGCAAGGTCACCATCGGCTCAATGCCGCGCGCACGCAGGGCCTTGATCACATTAATGTAATGCGTGATCGCTTCTTTAGAAAATTCACCTTCCCTGGGCTCGATCCGGCTCCATTCGATGGAAAGGCGATGAGCATTGTGGCCGAGGCTTTTGACCAGATCAAAATCCTGCTCATAATAGTCATAGTGGCGGCAGGCGGTGCCTGACCTGTCTTGTCCCACACGGATCTCCCAAGGCCACCAATCCGCGTTCACATTATTGCCTTCCACCTGATAGGAAGAGGTCGCGGCCCCCCAATAAAAATCCTTCGGAAATTGGATCATAAGGAATTATATCAAAAATAGTGACAGGCACTAATTTCTATTAAAGAAATTAGTGCCTGTCACTATTTATACTATATAATTAAACCTATGCAGTCACTGTTTAAATTAATTAAAAAGACTTATAAAATGGTCGATCCGCATGACGGCTCGAAAGTACTGCATAATGTCACCTCCCTTTCCGGCCTGCAGGTCGTCACCTATTTCTTTCCGATCATTATTTTACCGTATTTATTCAGGGTGGTGGGCCCGGAAAAATTCGGGCTCATCTGTTTTGCCCAGGCCTTAGTGCAATATTTTATGATCCTCACGGATTACGGCTTTAGTGTCTCTGCGACCAGGGAGATCTCCCTTTGCATCGATAATAAGAAAAAAGTCTGTAATGTGATCTCCGCTGTCATGACGATCAAGGTCATCCTGGCTTTCATCAGTTTAATATTGCTTGGCATCATCATCTACCTTGTCCCCCGGTTTAAAACTGACTGGATGGTCTATGCCCTGAGCTTCGGGGTGGTCATCGGCAATACTCTTTTTCCGGCCTGGTTTTTCCAGGGCTCGGAAAACATGAAATATACGGCCAAACTCAATATCATCGGAGAATTCGCTTACGCATTCGGTATATTTCTTTTCATCCACAGCCCCAACGATTTTATTTTGGTTCCCACCATCACGTCCTTATCCGCGCTGTTTACCGGTTTATTGGGACAATATATCCTCTTTGCCCGCTTTGGATTGACCTTCCAATTGCCCAAAACAAAGGACCTATACGAACAAATGCAAGCTGGATGGAACGTCTTTGTTTCGGTGGTTGCCATCAACGCTTACACCAATACCCGGATCTTTGCTGTAGGGCTTTTGACCAACAATACCCTGACCGGATTTTATTCCATTGCCGATAAAATTGCCAACGCTGTGCAGACCTTTCCTTTATATGCATTTTCCCAGGCGATCTTTCCCCGCTTAAGCAATTTGTATCCTAAAAATAAGCTGAAGGCCTTTCAAATCATGAATCAGGTACAATTGATCACAGTCATGATCTCTTTGATCTTCCTGCCCTTGATCTTTCTGTTGGCCCCCTTTATTGTGAAACTTGTCTGCGGGGGCTCTTATCCGGCAGCTATATTGACCTTGAGGTTCCTGCTGGTCTCTGTTTTCTTCATCAGCTCAAACGCTTTTAGGGTACAGTTCCTTTTAGTTTGCGGTAAAACAGAAATTTACAAACGGATCCACATCACCATGGCAGCCATTGGACTGCCTTTATTGATCATATTCATCTATAATTTCTCCTACGTAGGCGCCGCCATGGCAACCGTGATCATTGAAGCAAGTGTCTTTACAATGACCTATTTTACGGTCAAAAAATTGGACTTTTCCTGACCCTTCCGCCCTGCCTTCAAAACCTGCCCAATATGGTATACTTATAGTGATGAAGCAGTACGTTATCATTCTTTCATTGTTGTTGCAGGGTTGTTGGTGGGTGCCTTGTGTAGAAGCCTCGGATGCGGACGTTAAATGGAATGAAGCTGTGAGTTCCGCAAAACAGGCTGAGTATGATTTTGCCTTCATGGATTTTAATACAATCCTTGAATTGTACCCCCATTCCCGTTATGGGCCCGCTGCCGAATTTGCCATAGGAGAATATTATTTCCTGGAAAACAATCTGCCGATGGCTTCTGATGAATTCCTGGATTTTTACGCCAAATATCCTCAACATGAAGAAGCCCTTATCGCCTTAGCCTATCTGTATAAAATAGCCCAAACCCGGCATCTCCCGGAGGAAATGAAAAAATACCGCAAGAAAGCTGCGTCTTTCCGCCAGCTTACCTTTATATTCAACAATAACAAGTATTTCAAGTACCGATCCGGCTTTCAGCATCGCTATAAGCTGGTGTATTACATCGACAAGGTTGAACTTTATGATAATAACAAGCTATTTACGGAGGTCCCTTTTTAAATGGAAGTATGCGATCCTCATCATTCTGATGGTTTCTGCCCTGCTGGCAGCTTTAACTTTTCAGGTGAATCGCTGGCTTCCTGACTATGCCCAGTCCTTTTCCAGTCTGATCGCCCAACAATCCCAGGCCCAAATATCTTTTAGGACTGTCCACTACCGCTTCCCTGGCTACATTATATTAAAGAATGTTGCTGTCATTGAGAACGGCCAAAAAAATCCCCTGCTCAAAGCAAACAAGGTGGTCTTAGGTTTTTCATTTCCTTTATTTTCTTCGGCTTTTCCGCTAAATTCCATAAACGTGGATGGCATGACCATCAATTATCCGGCCATGAAAGGCTATTTGACACAACATTATAAAATGATCTATGCATGGGCCGAAACACTTCCTAAAGGCAAGATGCATTTTCTTGCCCCGAACGGACGGATCTTTCTGGCAGACCTGGCCCAAGCTCAAGCTATTCCCTTTAATTTCGACCTTGATCTTCATCAGGACCACATCAATGTTCATGGCGCGTACGGCAACAAGGAGAGATCAAATTTTGAACTCAAGGGCTTGGTCAATAATACCGGCATTGACTTAGAAAAGCTTACCTTGGACAATGGCCGATCTTCGATGAACCTATGGGGCAGTTGGGTTGGCAACAATGTAGAATGGAAAGGTTTTATTTTTTATAATAAAATTTATATCCTTGATATTGATGGACAGTTAAGAATACAAAAAAAAGCCATAATCCTAAAACAGTTGACCTTTACCGTCAACGGGGATGCGGTGGGGGCTTCCGGTCAGTGTTTAAACCAGCGATTATTCCAATGTGACGCAGATATTGCTTACTGGCGCAAGGCAGATCCGGTTGATCCAGGTAATAATTTAAAAAATATCAACTTGCATCTTCATGCTCAAAACACTGCCCAAGGGCCTTTGCTTAACGGGACAGTTGATTTGGGCTTCCTTGAGCCTGACCCCTATTTTGCCGTACAAAACTTGCATTTGGATTTCTCCGGTCTAAAGGCCAGGATCATCAATGGTAATTTCCTGGTTTTAAAAATTAAACAATTGCAGAACGTCTTTTTAGCGCAAAGCAATAATCATCAGGTCCTTCTTGAAAATATTCTAGCCAGTTTCAATTTAGCTAAACCTTTCCAGAAGATCATCACTTTATCAGCTGAAATACTGGGAGGGCATTATCACGATCGGATATCCCTGGATACTTCCTTTCATCCATGGCAAGTCAAAAGCCAGGGAAATTTCGACGGGATAAAAGCTTATCAGGGACAGCTATCCGGCAATTTCGAAGCCCTTCTATCAAAATCTCTCGAGCTTTCCGGACATATCGCCTTACATCAAGGGGACCTGAACAATACTTATTTTCAAACGTGGCTGGTACATATGTTACAAATGCCATCTTTGAGCCATGTCAACGGTACTGATCTATCCTGTCGGTTCAAGATCGAAGGAAGGTCCAGGATCTTGGATGATATCAAGCTTAGATCTGATGACCTTGACCTGAATGGATTTTTCCATCTTGATGCGGATGACCTGGTTTCAAGCCAGGCGTCTATCCAGTTCTCAAAAAACCTTCTTAAAGAATCCCCCATTGGACGTCAAATCATCGGTTTGGTCCGGGGTGCTTGGACATTCCCGATAGAATTCAGTCTTTCCGGGAATGTGCACAAGATGAATTTCCAATGGGACAATTCACTCCTGAAGGATAAGGTGCGTCAGCACATGTTCTCTTTATTTGAAAATATGGTCGATCAGCGAATGAACGCCCGCCTGAATTATAATGTCACGATCCCCAATGAATCCGTTGACCCGGAATGATGGGAAAGCCTGCGTTCGGTCAATATCACCGTATCACCGTCCTTGACCAAATGCTGGCTTTTGAGTTTTTTGAACAACGCTGCAGGGTTATGGGCGATCTTCTTATTTAAAAAAAACGGCTGTACCCCATAAGAAAGGTTCAAAAAATCACATACGGGCGGATGCGCGCTAAAAGACATGACCCAACAAGGAGGTTTGAACCTGGAGATCCGTCGTGCCGTGTTCCCGCTGCTGGTCGGTGTAAGGATATAACGGACATTTAATTCTTTTGCGGAACGGATCGCATTGAGGGATGTGACATCGGTGATCGACAACAAGCTGCTTTGGGCGATCTTATTATCGATATGTTTCCCCGCATCAGGCAGGTCCCCACGGTCCCTTTGCTCTTCGGTTGATCTGGCAATTTTAGCCATCATGCGCACTGTTTCGATGGGAAAATCGCCGATGGCCGTTTCCTCTGAAAGCATGATAGCATCTGTCCCGTCTAAAATAGCATTGGCCACATCATTGACCTCAGCACGGGTCGGGCGCACATTTTGGGTCATGGATTCCAGCATTTGGGTCGCTGTGATCACCGGACGCCCCATGATATTCGCCCGTTGAATAAGACGTTTTTGGATGCCCGGCACTTGTTCAAGCGGAATTTCCACTCCCAGATCCCCTCGAGCGATCATTACCGCGTCCGCGGCTTGAAGGATCTCATCAAAATTGGCGATCGCGTCCATTCGTTCGATCTTGGCGATCAAATAAACAGGATGCCCTTTCTTTCTGGCAAATTCCCTCACCTTAATGATATCCTTGGCCTTCTCAACGAATGAAAGGCCAAAAATGTGGACGCCATGTTTTAACCCAAAATCAACCATGGCCAGGTCCTTGTCAGTGATAGGATTGACATTTATTTTGGCACCAGGCAAATTAATGCCTTTATGTGAAAGTAATTTCCCGCCTAACAAAACTTTGCAGGTCACATCATGGCCGGAGATCTTTTCTACCTTTAATTGGATAAACCCGTCATTAAGGAAAATGGTCCTCGCCTTGGATACGCTTTGCAAAAATTGTTTATATTCAACAGGAATGACCTGGGGGGTCCCGATCACTTTTCTGGTGGTAAGAACGATGACCTGGCCCTTTTTAAGCAGCACTGAACCATTTTGAAGCTGGCCGATACGGATCTTAACACCCGGCAGATCAATGAAGATACTGACCATACGCCGGGCCTGTGAGGCAAGGGTGCGGATATTGCTGATATTGTGAGCATGTTCCTTAAATTCCCCATGTGCAAAATTAAGACGGGCAACATTCATCCCGCTTGCCATCATCCCTTCTAGTTTACTAAGTGAACACGAAGATGGCCCGATCGTACAGATGATCTTTGTTTTATGGACAGGGAGTTTCAATGGTATTGGCAATTAAATTCCTTTTCTGATCTTTTCCAGGATTTCCGGATTGACATTATATCCCATATCCTTGGCACGCTCCAGGTCTGCCAAGGCCTGGTTATATTGATTCTTACCTAAATAAGCATTGGCCCGATTAAAATAAATTGAACCATCCGATGGATCTATACCTATGGCAATAGTAAGATCAGCTATAGCCTCGTCCCATTTGCCTTCTTGAAGATATAGGTTCCCGCGACTGCTATATCCTTTGACGAGATTCGGGTACATGACGATCATTTTATTATATTCACTATGAGCAAGATCGCGCCTTCCTCTTTTTTGATAACTGACTCCCTGCTGATAATAGCTATCCATATCCTGTACAGTCACTTCTGAAGGTAGCTGAAAAAGCAGGAACAATCCGACAAAGGCCATAAAAACCCCCAATATCAAAGGGATGAAAAGGTCCCCTATATTCCCAGGCTCAAGGGCCGCTTGTTGGGGGTCTGCGGGGTCATAATAAACAATGACATCATGTTGGTGACGGTATTTATTCATGAGTTTAAGGGCGCTTATAGGGCTCCTGACACCATGGTCTTGTAGCGTTATCCTGCCTGATACATACGACATACCTCCAACAGAATATGTATACAGGACATCCGCCCCGTACCATCTCTTGGGGTCTTCGCTTGAATCGATGAATTTTGGTAAATGCTGGATCGATAACAGGGATGAGATCACTTGGCCTTGAGTTTGGGGCCAATGAATGGCTTGCCGGGAAGCGATCAATATACTGCAACCCCAAATCATGATCGCAAGACCCGCTATCGTGACAATCCTCAATAAAATTTTGCTCATGGCCGGGTTCCTATCCTGCTATAAGGATAGCAAAATAGTATACCCTCCGCAACATATTCAGGCACAGACCTATAAAAACATTTTTTTCTTATAATCAAAGCCCCCGCAGGTCTCAAACTCTTCGGTCAAGACCTTTTGGGTGGTGATCAAACTGATAGGTTTGGGGATGTATTTCACATCAAGATTCTCAAATTTCAGGGTATGCCGGTCTTCGTTCCACTTTGAAATGATAAAAACGATCATATCATTGATCCTCTTTAGGTTCTTGATATGATGGATAACTTCTTCCCCTCCGGGGCCCGGCATGACCATATCCTGGAAAAGCACATCCACGCGTTGATGGTCCAACACCTCAATGGCTTCCAAGGCGTTTGATCTGACCAAGACATCCACATTGAACCGCTCTGAAAGGAACTGCGCGAATGGATCCGTGAATTTCTTCTCGTCGTCCACTACCAATATCGTTGGTTTTTTCATATACCCACTCCTCGTGTTAGGTATCCCTTGGCTTTGTCATACCCGGCCAATTCCAGGATAGAAGTTACTTGCCTTCCTTTTTTACCTTTGTTGGTTTTTTGAATAAAAACCAGCAGGTTCACTGCTTCCGCGATGGCTTCAGGAACGGGGGCGACACCTGCTTCCATGATCAATTGCTCCAATCTTAATAGACCGCTCTGTGCGGAATTAGCATGAATGGTGCTTACCCCGCCGGGATGTCCCGTGTTCCAGCATTTGATCAAGGAATGTGCTTCTTTACCGCGAACTTCACCGATAATGATCCTGTCGGGCCGCATGCGCATCGAATCAAAGATCAGGTCATTCATGCTTTTAGAAGGCGATGAGCGCATGGTCACGGAATCCTTCACCTTACATTTAAGTTCCTGCGTATCTTCAATGATGATCACTCTGTCCTGCGGATGGGTTTGGGCGATGCAATCCAGGATCGCGTTGCAAAATGTCGTCTTCCCGGATTGAGTGCCTCCTATGACTAAAATGGATTTTCTTTCTTCAACGTGTTTTTGGATGACCTTCTCTTGCTCTGTAGTAATGATCTCATCCTTAACATATTCTTGCAATGGGATCACTTTTCCGGCACGTTTTCTGATCGCAAATGCCGGATAAGTCACCACCGGAGGTACAAATGCTTGAAACCGGAATAATTTGAAGTCCTCATTGATCTCAACCCACAATTCACCGGAAAAACTCGGGTTCTTGTGGGTGACAATTTCATCAGATACGCTGGCCACCGTGTTGATCAAATTTTTTGCCGCTTCCGGGGCCATCGTTCCATATTCACGTTTCCCCTTGTAACCGTCGACCCACAAAGTTCCGTCAGGGTTAAGCAAAATCTCATATATCTGCTCATCTGAAAGCGCTGATAATACCAACGCTCCAAGATCTTGTTTAAGCTTATTTTGAGTACGCGAGTGTTCCCTTAGCATCGTCGATGTTTTCCAATACCATGTCTTTCATGACGAAGACCTTGAATTTATAGCCCGGATCAATGATCAAGGTGGGCTGCACATCCATGTTTTTCTGGAGCGTCTGGCTGCTGACATCCGAGAGTTTCTGTCCGACATTTGCAGCAACGATATCACGGGGAGATTCATACTGCTGTTGCTGCTGTTGTTGATTTAAAATATCATAACCTGCGCCCATCAAACTGAGCAATACGGCATTGCCGTAGATCCGAAAATAATGATTATTAACTTTGTCAAAAAAACCGGTGTATCCTGCAATATCCGTTCCCTGCATTTTGTCAATATCAAGGTTCTTGCCGTCAGGAAAAATGATCCTGTTCCAAACCACCTGTACCCGTTGTTGGCCAAAACTTAAATTACTGTTATATTCCCCGATCAATTTAGCTCCTTGGGGGATCAACAGATAATTTCCGGTTACGGAATCGTAGACATTCTCGATGACTTGGGCATTCACACTGCCCGGCAAATCTGAATTGATCCCCGTGATCAAGGCCGCGGGAATATAGCTTCCCGCTTGGACTTCATAGATGGATCGCGGTTTTGTTTTGGTGTTTTCAAGATAATCATCATCCGCATCAGTTTTCTTCAAAAATGACAGCTTGGAATCCTGATCGTTCATATTCTTGCCGATCTCTCCGGCAAGGGCCGGTATTGCGGGAAGTTTTGAACCCACCGTAGACCTGACCATATCCATTACTTCATCTAAACCGCCCGCTAGATCATCTTTGCCGGACTTTTTGACTTGAGAAACTACTTTTGATCCTGGAGGGGGCGGGATGTCTATACTTAAGGGGGACCTCATCGCTTGCAATTCAAGTTTCTTTTCTTCAATCTTGCTTTTGTCCTCGATCTTCTTGATCTCAAGTTTAGTGGAATACTCATCCTCGATCTCCTGCTTTTTAAGATCAAGGTCTTGATCTGAAATAAGCTTGGACTCTATCTCCCGGGCATTGGGCTTATGTAAGGCGAGCCCATTAATATCGAACTTTAAATTCCTGAATTTTTGATCATTAAACCAGCTTGATCCTTCTGCTTTGGGGGAAATATCGATGGATTGCCGGGGTTTGCTTGCCATGACCTGTGTCCTTTGATTCATTTGGGTCTTATACATAAAGACTCCCATGGCAATTAACAACACGGCGATCCCGATCAAAAATGGCAGCCGATTGGTTTGGACAATTTTCTCAGGCCCTTGATTGAACATTTATACCCTTATCAACTTTATCATTTGTTTATATTTAGCAGTACCCAAAATAAGTACTCCCCGGTCAAAAATAGTATCGACAACATAATAAGGCTTGAAATAACGGTAATTGACGACTTCTGTCTGGCCGCTTCGGTCAATGGTCATAAAGACCGGCAATTGAGAGCGGTCCACACGATCCGGCATCTTGATAAACACCTTATGGCCGTCCTCAAAAACGCTCGTGGGAAACCAGCTAAGCGTTGGATCACCCTTGATCCGGTAGTCATATTTAATGTTCTCGATATTGATCCTTGGCTGTTTGCTTTCATTGTTCTCAATATTATCCGGTGGTAAGCCCACATTGATCGTATCTGCTTTATCTTGAGGGTAATAAAAACCGATGCGGGGCATATAATCACCGGAATCCACCGATTGGATGGTGATATCATAATCACGCTTATCAGTAATGATGGATAAACTCGTTTGCAATCCGCCCATGAATGGCTTGACCAGGACGACCGGTGTATAATCAGCAGCATTTCCTATATAGTTTGGTAATATATGCCATCGGGTCGTGTCCCCCGCCGCAGCACTCATGATCTTTTCACCTTCCTGTAAGATGATCTTGCTATACATCATCCGTTTAGCGGTCAAGTTCGCTTCAGCTAAACCATAAGGATAAAGTATCGTCCCATCAGGCCGTGTGATCACCTGTGCCTGACCGTTATTGATATAGTTATCCGTCTGTTTATTGATCTCCATTGTATTGGTCAATACCTGCAGTCTTCGCTTATCAGAAAGACTGATATCTTCAAACCCTATACTATTGCTTTCAGTTGCAACTGCCCCAGGCCCTTGATCCTTGGGTAGTTGGATCAAAGACGGATCATTATCCATATCAGACTTACCCGGGGCGCTTGCGCAGCCGCCCAGTGCCAAACTCAAGAGTATGATTAAATTGATTGGTCCGCGGCGATTTTGCATAGAAACCCCCTTTAAAAATAAGCAGGTATGTAGCCTATCCTATTTCTTGGGGGTAAGAAATTAGGTGAGAAGTAAAAACTAAATAAGCGGGGGTTGATCTCGACAATGTTTAAACTATCGTCGAATTCTAGGAATTTATAATATCAAATATCAATGTTTTGTCAAGAAGATATTTGTTATTTGATAAATAGTAAATTGATAATAAGTTAACTTACTGAGCTACCCATTCTATTTTACGATGAGCTTGCACGCAATCTCTTAAATACAGATTGATCAAATTTTGATAAGGCACGCCCATTTCCTTAGCCATAGCTTTGAAATAATTGATGATATCTGCACCTAAACGAATGGTTATAGGCTTTTTCAAACGCGCCGCATATGGATTACGACGAAATTTCATTTTAGAAAAATCATATTCTGCTCTCATGGCTTTTCCTCCAATATGTTTTGGCTTCAAGTTTGGTCGCTTTTCTAGCTGAAATTATCCTAATTAATGAACCTGATTCTCTAAGACAGTGGTTTACAACTATGGTCCGTATTTTATAACTTAACCCTAGTATGATGAATCTATCCTCATCCTCTGAATGATCTGGATCATGGATTTCGATAGCATCATCATCATAGAAAACAGTAACAGCTTCTTCAAAAGAAATTCCGTGTTTCTTTTTATTTAGTAAAGCCTTGCTCTTGTCCCAATCAAATATAAGATCATTCATATGTACAATGTAAATATAACATAATTATAAAGAAATTCAAGTTTAATAAAATGGATGAACTACATTAATTTAGACCACGACAATGATGTTACATATAAACCAAATGGATTCAACGGATTTTCCCTATATTGATCCTCACTTGTATGCGTAATCTGGATGACTGTAATTAAAGCCTTGTAATGCGTTTCCCCCAAAAGTTGATTGTCGTAATTGCGTTCGATCTCTCTCCATTCCACAGAATAGGTGTTCTCAGCTTCCTTTAAAAAAACCAATAATTCAATATGGCGGGTGCCCTTTTTCTCGGCATAATCAAAAGGATTATTTTCCTTATAATAAGAGTCTAAGAAATTACTTTGTACGGATTTGATCGAATCCTGGTAAACCTGGCCCAAATTCTTCCTTAAAGCATCAGGATCTGAAATGACAGACCTGGCCATATCAATATATTGATAGACAAACGCCTTAATGATCCTTTCATCATTCAGCGGCATTTCCCTGGCTTCATTCGCTGCCAATGCCCTGCCTAAATTGTCAACTTCGACAATATAAGGGATAACATGGGATTTACTGATAGTAAAAATATTGCTCGTAATACTGATAACTAAGGCGGCGGCTAAAATAAAAGCTAACCTCTGCCAATTTTGCTTTGACGCGTTGATATTATGGGTTATCTCATCGTATTCTTTTCTGGCTTTGATGTATGGATCTATAATTTTTGGGTTCATATCGAAAAGTCCATAGGATCATTTTGAGGTTCTCTTTTAGTGCTTCTCGTGCTTACCTTTTTAGGTTTAGGGATAGTAGCCAGGATATTCTTCGCAATTTTCCCACCCTTTGTTTCATCCACCTTCTTTTCCCACTCTACCTTTGAAGCGGCGCCCAGCGTCTTAATGGCTTGCATGCCAACACTCAACGAATCAGCTTTTTTACCTTGGCCCTCCAACGTGGATTTTGCGACCTGATTTGCCATACTTACCGCCTTACTTATTCCCTGCACCCCAGCCACTACTCCCGCTGCTCCCATGGCTATAGCTGCCGGGGCCTTTACAGCGGCTTTCACATCAGTAGCTGTATCAAAACCCATCGCTAATCTTCCGGTTAACCATGAAACCGCCTGGTCCGGTATTTTAAGGCAAAGTTTATAATAGATGTAGGTTGACAAGCACACTGCTATGTCATAATCAAGGACCTTGGGCCAAGGAGCATCAACCACAACTTGCGACCAGGTTTTAGCCAATCCAACACCTAGACCGACTAAAATATAAATGAAAACTATTTTGATGCCAATGTGGAAGAACGTATGCACGTAGCGTTCGGCATAATCCCTTGTCCATTGGAATCCCGAGAAAGCCAATAAAAAGATCCCTCCGGCCAAAATGATCTGGCTTCCAATTTGGACCAAGATCAACTCCAAACCAATTGACGCAAAACAAAACAGGATAATTGCGGCTGCTAACACCGAAATCAAAGGATAGAGAAGGTTCCTGAATAAATTTAATGTGATATTGCTTCCTAAAATCTTTAATGCCAGATTTATACCGATCTGGAAAATATTGGAAGGGCTAACATCCACCGCACTACCGGCTGCCTTGGCGCCTAAATAATTCCCTATTTGTTGGGTAGAAGAATAGATCGAAGAAGAAATGGCCGGGTAGTTA